>DASZIH010000106.1:0-8575 GCA_035949355.1 Acidimicrobiales bacterium | reverse complement strand
CGCAGATTTCGCAGACTGACGCCATGATGAACATTCTCCTTAGGTCCGCTCGCCGGGCGGCGGGGACTGGTTAAACCGAAGGTCCATTGTAGCATCGCTAACGATGACCAGTCCCTCGACGCTGTCGGCTCGTGACCTGCGAAGGACAATCACCACCTACGGAGAGCTCCTGCGCTCCCACCGAGAGTTCATCAATCGCCTGAACGTCTATCCCGTGCCCGACGGGGACACCGGGACCAATATGGCTCTCACGATCGAGTCGGTCTCGGCAGAGCTCGCGTTACTCGCCGAGGACACGCCCCTCGGCGAGGTCGCCAAGGCCATCGCCCACGGCTCGCTCATGGGCGCGCGGGGCAACTCCGGCGTCATCTTGTCCCAACTCCTGCGAGGACTGGTGGCCGACTTTCCCGACGCGGGCGACGTGTCGGCGAGCGAGTTGGCGGGCGCGCTGGTGCACGCCGACGCCCTGGCGCGCCAAGCAGTCGTTCGCCCCGTCGAGGGGACGATCCTCTCGGTGGCGCGCGCCGGTGCCGAAGGCGCCAGCGCTCACGCCGACGACCTCGCGGCGCTCGTTCGTGGCGCGCGCGACGCGGCGACCGACGCCCTCGCGAAGACGCCCGAGCAGCTGGCCGTCCTCAAACAGGCGGGCGTGGTCGACTCCGGGGGCGCCGGACTGGCGCTCTTCTTCGACGCGCTGTGCTTCGTGGTGACGGGCGACGAGCTTCCTGTCGCCCCCGACGCCAGCACCATTGTCGTTCGCGTGCACGAACAGGTCCGAGACGACGCCACGCTCGCTGCGTTGCGCTATGAGGTCATGTACCTGCTCGACGCCGACGACACCAAGATGCACGCTTTTCGAACGGTGTGGTCGGGCCTCGGTGACTCCATCGTGATCGTCGGGGGTGACGGGCTGTACAACTGCCACATCCACACCGACGACGTCGGCGCCGCCATCGAGGCGTCGCTCGACGCCGGTCGTCCGCGCGACATACGCGTGACGGATCTCGCCGACCAGGTGATCGAGGAACGCTGGGTCCGCGAGGCGACCGTTGCGTCACGTGAGGACGAGCACGAGCCTCCGCCCACGACGGCGGTCGTGGCGGTCGTGGTCGGCGAGGGGATCGGCCGCATCTTTCGCTCGCTCGGCGCGCGCCAACTCGTCCTCGGCGGTCAGTCCATGAATCCCTCGACGGCCGACCTCGTCGAGGCGGTTCGCGCGACGGGCTCGTCCCAAGTGGTGGTGTTGCCGAACAACAAGAACATCCAACCCGTCGCCGAACAGGTCGACGGTCTCGTCGACGAGCGCGTGATCGTCGTGCCCACGGCCTCGATCGTCGAGGGTTTCGCGGCCCTCCTCGCCTACGACCCCGACGCGTCCGTCGAACAGAACGCCGCCTCGATGAAGGCGTCGGCGTGCAACGTGGTGGCGGGCGAAGTCACCCAGGCCGTGCGTGAGACGACGACCGACGCCGGTTCCGTTCACGAAGGGGACTGGATCGGTCTCGGTGCCAGTGGCGTGCTCTCCGTCGCCGACTCCATCGCAGGCGCGAGTAACCAACTTCTCGCCCTTCTCATACGACCGGAACACGAGCTCCTCACCATCATCGAAGGCGACGGTTCGTCACCGGCCAACACGCGTCGCGTGACGGAGTTCCTCGCCGAGGAGTATCCCCAGATCAGCGTCGAGGTGCATCACGGCGGTCAGCCCCTCTACCCCTACTACTTCGGCCTCGAGTGAGTGACGCGCCGGCGCGGCGACTTCGCCAGTTGGGCGACGTGTCGGTCGCCCAGTTGCGCAACATTGGTGAGAAGCGCACCGCGGCCCTGGCGTCACTCGGTATCGACAACGTCTTCGACCTGTTGACCGTCTATCCCCGTCGGTACTTGGACCGCACGAAGCGCGTCGATCTCTCCGATCTCAACGTGGGCGACGAGGCCGCGGTGTACGGCGAAGTGGAGAAGACCAACAGTCGTCGTACGCGACAAGGCAAGGTCATGGTGGAGGTGACCGTGCGTGACGACGGTGACTCGCTAAAGGTCGTCTTCTTCAACCAGGCGTGGCGCGAACGTCAACTCACGTCCGGCGTCCAAGCCCTCTTCTTCGGCAAGGTCACCGAGTATCGGGGTCAACGTCAGATGACCAACCCTGTCGTCGACGTCGTCGTGGGCGCGTCGGGAGAAGAGCGCGACCCCTCGAAGGTTGGGCGGGTCGTGGCGATCTACCCCGCCTCGGGCAAGGCCGGTCTCACCAGCTGGGAGATGGGCGGCTTCATCGAGGAGTCTCTGAGGCGCGCCGGACGCTTCTTCGACCCGATCACGCAGAGCGAGCGCGAGGAGTTCGACCTCGTCGATCGCACGCAGGCCTACTGGGGCATCCACCTCCCGCAGGAGGAGGCCGACAAGGTTCCCGCTCGCCGACGACTCGCGTTCGACGAGTTCTTGCGCCTTCAGCTGCTACTCGCGCTGCGCCGCCAACGCGTCGAAGCGTCGTCGGCGGGTATCCACCACCACTTCGACGTGGCCGACCTCGACGTCGCCGTGGGCGAGATGATCGCGCCGACGGCGTCGCTCGTCCGGCGTTTCATCGCCGGTCACCGCTACACCTTGACGATCGCCCAGCGCCGCGTACTCGAAGAGATCGCGCACGACATGTCGTCGCCGCTGCCCATGCACCGACTCCTCCAAGGCGACGTGGGATCGGGCAAGACGACGGTGGCGCTGGCGGCGATGCTGGCCTCACTCGACGGAGGACGCCAAGGAGTTCTGATGGCGCCCACGGAGGTCCTCGCCGAGCAGCACGTGGCGTCGCTGCGACGTGACCTCGAGGGGCTGAGCGTCATCGACGCGTCGGTGCTCGGTGGCGAGCGTCCCTTGTCGGTGCAACTCTTGACCGGCAGGGTTCGAGCGAAGGAGCGCCAGTTCGTGCTCGACGGGTTGTTGAACGGGTCCGTTGACGTCGTCGTGGGCACGCACGCCTTGTTGAGCGAGGACGTTCGCTTTCGCTCGCTCGGCCTCATCGTGATCGACGAACAGCATCGCTTCGGGGTCGAGCAGCGAGCAGCGCTGCGCGACCAGGGTCGCGTGCGTTCTGACGAGGGGGCCGACCCCGACGTCCTCGTGATGACGGCCACCCCGATACCGAGGACGGCGGCGATGGTCCTCTTCGGCGACCTCGACTTCTCGCTCCTCGACGAACTACCCCAAGGGCGTCGTCCGATCGAGACGAAATGGGCCAAGGACGAAGAGGAGGTCGACGAGTGTTGGCAGCGTGTTCGCACCGAGGTGGCGGCGGGTCGAAGGGCGTACGTGATCTGTCCCCTCGTCGAGGGTTCGGAGAAGATTGAAGCGACGAGCGCGGTGGACGAGCGCACGCGACTCGCGCTCAACGAACTGAGAGGACTGGCCGTTGGTCTCTTGCACGGACAGATGAAGGGTTCGGAGAAGGAAGAGGTCATGCGCCAGTTCCGCACAGGTGAACTCGACGTGTTGGTGGCGACGGTCGTGATCGAAGTGGGCGTCGACGTGCCCGAAGCGAGCGTCATCGTCATCGAGGACGCCTGGCGCTTCGGGCTCGCCCAGTTGCATCAGCTGCGCGGTCGCGTCGGGCGCTCGGACCACCAGAGTTACTGCTTCGTGCTGGGCACGCCACCCACGCCCGAGGGCGAGGAGCGCCTCAACGCCCTCGTCGGCTCGAACGACGGCTTCGAGCTCGCCGAGATCGACCTCGCCATGCGCGGCGAGGGGACCCTGCTCGGCTCACGCCAGCAAGGTCGCAGTGACCTGAAACTTGCCAGTTTGAAGGACGACGAGGACTTGCTGGTCGGAGCGCAACGACTGGCCGCGTCGATCGTGGAACGCCACGACGACGCGCTCGTCGAGATGATGGACGAGCTGCGACTCTTCGTCGACGACGAGGAAGCCACCTACCTCTTTAAGTCCTGACCTACCCTGGAAGGGTGCGAGTCATTGGTGGTGTAGCCCGCGGGCGTCGGCTCAAGGCGAAACTGCCGCCCTCGGTTCGTCCAACGACCGACTACGCCCGCGAGGCCATCTTTTCCATGCTCGAGAGTCGTGGGGGACTGGGTGATCTCGTCGTCGCCGACCTCTACTGTGGTTCGGGCGCCATGGGCATCGAGGCGCTCTCGCGTGGCGCGGCGAAGGTGTACTTCGTCGACACCGATCCCGCCTGTCTCGCGGCGGCGAAGTTGAACTTTGAGCCGCTGCAGCTGACCGGCGAGGCCGTGTTCGTTCGCGCCAATCTGCCCGTGTGGAGCCCGCCGCACGACCTCGATCTCCTGCTCGCGGATCCCCCCTACGGGCCACTGGACCTGGGCAGTGTGCTGCACGGGGTCGTCGCGGGGCGCGTGATCATCGAAAACGACCGTCACATGGACGCGCCCGAGGGATGGAACGTAACCAAAACGAAGCGTTACGGCACTACGCTCGTAACGATGTTAGAACCCAGTAAAGGGGACGGCGAGTGACGGTTGGTCTCATCCCGGGCTCTTTCGACCCCTTCCATAACGGGCACCTCGAGATCGTCGAGCGCGCCGCTCAGATCTTCGACGAGATTGTGGTGGCGGCGATTCGCAACCCCCAGAAGTCCGAAGCGCTCTTCGACCTCGAGGAGCGTCGCGACATGATCGCGGAGTCCCTCGTGCACCTCGACAACGTGCGCATCGTCTCGATCTCGACGTTGCTCGTGAACGTGGCGCGCGACGTGAACGCGACGGCCATCGTGAAGGGTCTTCGCGCCGTGTCGGACTTCGAAAGCGAGCTGCAGATGGCCCAGATGAACCGGTCACTGTCGGGGGTGGAGACCTTGTTCCTGCCCTCGAGTTCGCACCACTCCTTCATCGCGTCGAAGTTGATCCGCGAGGTCGCGCGCTACGGCGGTGACGTCGGGTCGTTCGTACCGCCGTCGGTCGCGAAGCGCCTGGCCGCCAAGTTCCCCGGAGGTGCCCAGTGACCTCGTTCGACGGCTACGACGGCGACGAGTTCGACGAGGGCGCGCCACGCCACGTGCGCCGCGACATCGAGGCCGACCTGCGCGATCTGTTGGACCTGGTCGCGGGCGCGAAGCAGATGCCGCTGTCGAACTCCGCGCTCGTGTCGCGTGATGAGGTGATGGGGCTGTTGGAACAGGCCCTGCACAGCCTGCCCGACGAGATCCGTGAGGCGCGTTGGGCCCTGAGGGACCGAGAAGAGCTGATGGCGGCCGAGGTGCAAAAGGCGCAGCAGCTGATGGACCAGGTCCGCGCTGAAGCGTCGCGCATGGTCGACAAGACCGAGATCGTGCGACAGTCGCGCCTCAAGTCCGAGCAGATCATCGCCGACGCCCACGCCCAGGCCCGCCAGATGATCAATCAGTCCGAGGACTTCATCGACGGCAAACTCGGCGGCTTCGAGATCGTCCTCGAACGCCTGTTGAAGACCGCCCGCTCGGGCCGTGAACGGCTGAGCGCGCAGGGTCTTCCGACCTCGATGATCAACGACGAGCAACTGAGCGACGACTTCCTCTCGCCCGCGCCGCCGCCCGCGCCGACGCCGTTGCGCGAGTACGTCGATCCCAACGAACCCGAGAGCTCCTTCTTCGATCAGGACTCTTACTAGTCATCGTGTCCTCGCCGTATCTCGTCCCCGTCGCGCGCATCCTGCGCCAGGTACCGTCCTCGTTCGAGGTCGACTTCGAGGCGCCCTTCGACGAGGACCACGAGTTCGCCGCGCGCGGACCCGCCGAGACCGACGTCTTTCCCGAGGCCGTCGTGCACGTGAAGGTCCGACTCGAGAGCTTCAGCGGGGGACTGCGCGCGCGAGGTCACGTGGAGTCGCCCTGGCACGGGGTGTGTCGCCGCTGTTCGGCGCCCGTGCTCGGCTATTCGAACGTGGCGGTGAACGAGCGCTTCGTCGACGAACGAGGTCCCGGCGACGAGGAGACGTATCTCGTCGCGCACGGCTTCGTGGACCTCGCGCCCCTCGCCCACGACGCGATTCTCTTGGACCTGCCCTTGGCGCCACTGTGTCGCGCTGACTGTCAAGGACTCTGTCCGTACTGCGGAATCGATCGCAACGAGGCGACCTGCACGTGCCAGGCGCCCCACGACCCGCGTTGGGCTACACTGGACGGACTCCAATTTGCGGACCCCGAGTCCGAGGGATCCAACGAATCGTGACGGGTGTGCCCGTTTCAGGTGAAAGAGAAGATCGATGGCAGTTCCAAAGCGCAAGACCAGTAAAGCCAAGACCCGTAGCCGTCGCGCGGCCAACTGGACCCTGGAGCGACCCGCTCGTAGCGTCTGCCCTCAGTGCGCGACCTCGAAGCTGCCCCACGTGGTCTGCCCGAACTGCGGTTGGTACAAGAACCGCGTCGCGGTAGAGGTCAACTGAGTTGACCCTGCCCATCGCCTTGGACGCGATGGGTGGTGACTTCGCTCCCGGAGAGATCGTCGCGGGCGCTCGTCGCGCCGTCGATGAACTGGGACTGAACGTCATCCTCGTCGGCGTCCCCGAACTTCTCGGTGACCCGCAAGGCCTCGAGGTCGTGGCCTGCAGCGAAGTGATCGCCATGGACGACGACCCGGGCGCCAGCGTCCGAAAGAAGAAGGACTCCTCGCTCGTGCGCGCGGCCGAACTCGTGCGTGACGGGCGAGCGAGCGCCATGGTCTCGGCGGGCAACACGGGCGCGACGATGGCGTCGGCGCTGCTGCGCATGGGTCGTCTGCCCGGCGTCATCCGGCCCTGTATCGCCACCCCCATTCCACGTCCCGCGACGACGCCCATGGTGCTCGTCGACGCGGGCGCGAACGCCGAGTGCAAACCCGAGATGCTCGTGCAGTTCGCCCAGATGGCCTCCACCTACGTGCGTGCCCACTACGGCGTCGACGCGCCGACGGTCGGACTCTTGTCCATTGGTGAAGAGCCCGCCAAGGGCACCCCACTGGTGAAAGAGACGTATCAACTCCTCGAGGCGATGACCTCACTCAACTTCGTGGGCAACGTCGAAGGCCGTGACCTCGTGCCGGCACCCGTGGACGTGGTCGTCACCGACGGTTTCACGGGCAACGTCGCGCTCAAGACCCTCGAGGGCGCCCTGAAGTTCGTGTTCACGACGGTCCTCGCCGCGATCGGCACCGATGACGCCTCTCGGGCGGCGGGCGACGTCCTGCTCCAGTACCTGTTGCCGGTCGCGTCGTCCCTGTCAGCCGAGAATCAAGGCGGCGCGCTGTTGCTGGGCGTCGACGGGATCTGCGTGATCAGTCACGGTTCGTCGAACGCGACGGCCATCATGAACGCGTTGCGCGTCGCCGACGAGATCGACCGCGCCGGAATCGTGGATAAACTGAGGTCCACCATCCGTCCTGATGAGGCGGCGTAACCAAGACTTCGAACCTCGCTGCTCGGTAGTGTTGGTCAGCACGTCATAGGAGGGGTCATGAGCGCTGACACTGTCGCACCGCTGAATCGAGCCGCCATCTTGGTACTCGTTCGCGATCAACTCGCTGAAATTCTGGAGAAGACACCCGGCGACATCGCCGAGGACGTCCCGTTCGTGGACCTCGGTGCCGATTCACTCGCGTTGATCGAACTCGTCGAGGCCCTCGAAGAGTCCCTCTCGACGTACGCGGCCGGATTTCACATCGATGACGAAGACCTCGAGGGACTCACCTCGGTGCGCGACGCCGTTGACTACGTCGCGGTCAAGCTCCAGGTTGCCTAACGAGGCACGGGCGCCTCATGGTCTCGTCTCTCGACTCTGTCGCTGAGCGTGTGGGTCTCGCCGCGTCGAGCCCCCTGTTGTTGACGGCCCTCACGCACTCGAGCTACGCCGCCGAGCACGACCTCGAGTCCAACGAGCGCCTCGAGTTCCTCGGTGACGCCGTCGTCGATCTCGCGATCGCCGACCTCATCGTGACGCGCTACCCCGATCTCAACGAGGGCACCGGTTCGCTAGTGCGCAGTCGCGTCGTCAACGAAGGCGCACTCGCCGCCGCCGCGATGGTCCTCGACCTCGGCGACGTCATGCTCGTGGGGCGAGGCGTGAGAAAAGAGAAGGGGACCGAACGTCCGTCGCTGCTCGCGGACGCCTTCGAAGCGGTGGTGGCGGCCCTGTACCTCGAGCGCGGCTACGACGTCGCGAAAGCGTTCGTGCACGAAGCACTCGAAGACGAAGTGCTCGCCGCGTCGAAGGACCCGGGCGACGTCGACCCCAAGACCCAACTGCGTCAGTGGGCTGAAGCGACGGGACGCGGCACGCCCGTCTACGACGTGACGTCGAGCGGACCGCCGCACGACGTGACCTTCAGCGCGACCGTGCGACTGGGCGACGCGGTCGTGGCGTCGGGCGAGGGAAGGTCGAAGAAGAGTGCCGAAGCCCACGCGGCGCTCGTCGCGTGGCGAGGACACCTCGATGCCTGAGCTCGCCGAAGTCGAGACCGTACGGGCGTCGTTGGCGCGCGACCTCATCGGCAAGAAGATCAAGAGCGCGTCAGTCACGAACGGCCGCGCCGTGCGTCGTCACAAGACGGCGAAGGACTTTCGCGCCCTCGTCGAAGGTCACTCCATCAAGACCGTCCAG
>DASZIH010000105.1:0-26642 GCA_035949355.1 Acidimicrobiales bacterium | reverse complement strand
TCGATGACGACACCCTTGACGACTTCGTCACGGTTCTTCAACTCTTCGATGTTGGCCCAGGCCTTCTCGTACTGCGCGCGCTTCTTCGAAAGGACGAGTCGTCCCTCCTTGTCTTCCTTCTGCAGGACGAGGCACTCGATGCGCTCGCCCATGGAGACGATCTCCGAAGGGTCGACGTCGTTGCGGATGGAGAGCTCGCGCGAGGGGATGACGCCCTCGGACTTGAAGCCGATGTCGAGCAGGACTTCGTCGTGGTCGATCTTGACGACGGTGCCGATGACAAGGTCACCGTCTTCGAATTCGAGGACACTGTCGCCGACGAGTGAGGTGAGGTCGGTGCCGACCAGGTCGTCTTCGGTAATGACGCGCGGGATGTAGTTCCCGGATTCATCGAAGGTACCCATTTGTTGGGTGGAGAGGAGGCTCGTGCCGTCCGACATACGTACTTCTTTCGTTTGACCACACCGGGGTCTAACTAGTCAATAGGGCTGGGCCGCCGGTGTTAACCCAGGTGACAACTCTAGCACCGGGGCCTCTAGCCCTTCGCCGCGGCCCAGTTCTCGCCCCAGTGCAGCGACACTTCGAGGGGCACGCTGAGAGCGGCCGCGTTCGTCAGCGCGTCGATCATGATCTCGCCCACGCGCTCCTGCTCGCTCGGCGGCGCTTCGACCACGACTTCGTCGTGCACCTGGAGGATCAGGCGGGCCTCGAGCTGCTCGGCGTTCAGTTGCCGGTCGAGGCGCACGAGCGCGGACTTGAAGACGTCGGCCGCTAATCCCTGGATGCCGGCGTTCATGGCCTGACGTTCCGCGGCTTGGCGCTGGGGACCGACGGCCGTCGCGAGGTCCGGGAATGGACGGATCCGGCCGAACTCGGTGCGCGAGTACCCCTGATTGCGGATCTCTTTGACGATGTTGTCCAGGTAGTTGCGCAGGCTCGGGAAACCCTCGAAGTACTTGTTCATGATCTCTTTGGCCGCGCTGACCGGTACGCCGAGACGTTGACTGAGGCCAAAGGCCTCCATGCCGTACGCGAGACCGTACGAGACGGCCTTCGCCCGTTCGCGTTGCTCGTTCGTCACCTCGACCGCGGGAACCCCGAAGACCGACCCGGCGATCGTCCGGTGCACGTCCTCGTGTGAGGCGAAGGCGGCGAGCAGTCCCTGGTCCTGGGAGAGGTGCGCCAAGATGCGCAGTTCGATTTGGTTGTAGTCCGAGACGGCGAGCAACCAACCCTCCGTGGGGATGAAGGCGTAGCGCAGTCGCCGTCCTTCCTTGGAGCGAACAGGAATGTTGTGCAGGTTGGGGTTCTCCGACGAAAGACGGCCGGTGCGCGCGACGACTTGGCTGAACGTCGCGTGAATCCTCTCGTCGGGGCCGACCGCGTCGATGAGGGGCGCGCCGTAGGTGCTGCGAAGTTTCTCCACCTCGCGGTAGCGAAGGATCAACGGCACGATGCGGTGTTCGTCTTGGATCGCTTCGAGGCTCGCCGCGTCGGTCGAGAAGCCGGACTTGATCTTCTTCACGGCAGTGAGTTCCAACTCGGTGAACAGCACCGTCTGGAGTTGTTGGGGCGAGTTCACCTTGAACTCGTGGCCCGCAACCTTTTGGATCTCGAGGTCGAGTTCCTTGGCCTCGGTGGCGAACTCGTCGGCGATGGTCTTCAACAACGCCGCGTCCACGCGAATTCCTCGCGCCTCCATGCGCGCCAGCACCGCGACGAGGGGCAACTCGACTTCCTCGTAGATGTGATGGAGCTCCCAGCGGTCGATCTCGACGCGCAACACCTCTCGAAGTCGCGCGATGAGTTGCACGTCACCGATCAACGTCTCGTCGCTGGTCGCGCTGAACAGTGACGGCCGCTGGTCGGCAATGGGTTCACCGAGGAAACGATTGGCCACGTCGGCGAGGTCGTAGTGCCCGCTGATGGCGTCGACGAGAAAGGCCATGATCGCGGTGTCGTCGGCGGGCTCGCGCATCGTCACGCCGCGTTCGTGGCCGATCCGGTAGAGACGTTTGACGTCGTGTCCCGCGACGGCGACGTCGCCGACGGCGCCGAAGAACTCCTCGAGGTCGGCGACCGCGATCGATCCCGACGCTGCGTTCAAGACCGCGACGCGCTCCTCGCTGTAGGCGACGACCGGTTCCGACGTTCCCTTCAAGACGACCGCGACCGACTTCTCGTGTCTCAAGGCGGCCGCTTCGGGCGAGGGCACGGTCAAGGTCGCGACCTCGCCCTGACTGGCCGGTTCGCCCAACAGCCCCGCCTTCATCAACTTGTTCATACGTACACTCATCGAGTTCATCTCGAAGCGCTCGAAGAACGTCTCCACCTCTTGACGACTCCATCCGCCGAGCGTCAAGTCGTCCAACGTGAAGTCGAGCGGCACGTCGCGCACGAGTCGCATGACCATCTCGTTATTGCGAGCGCGCGCCTCGTAGGTGACGAGGTTCTCACGGAGCTTGGGCGTCAGGCTCGCGAGGTTGGCGTACAGGTCGTCGAAGTCGCGGTACTGCGCGAACAGCTTCGCCGCCGTCTTCTCCCCCACGCCCGGCACGCCGGGCAAGTTGTCCGAGGTGTCACCGCGCAGCGCCGCGAGGAGGGGGTAGCGCGCCGGTTCGATGCCGCAGCGCTCGAAGATGCCCGCCTCGTCGTAGAGCGAGTAGTCCGACACCCCGCGGCGGTTGTAGAGCACCTTGATGAACGGGTCTTCGACGAGTTGAAAGGTGTCGCGGTCTCCCGAGACGACGACGACGGGGATCTTCGCTTCACGGCCCCACGTCGCGAGCGTCGCCAGGACGTCGTCCGCCTCGAAGTGGTGGACGCCGAGAACGGGGATGTGCAGGGTCTCGCACATGGTGCGGATGAGGTCGAACTGGTGCTCGATCTCGGGTGGCGTCTCGGCGCGTCCGCCCTTGTAGTCCTCGGTGAGAGTGTCGCGAAAGGTGCCACCGGGAAGGTCGAACGCCACGGCCAGCGCTCGGGGACTCTGCGAGCCCACCAACGAGACGAGCATCGACGCGAAGCCGTGCAGCGCGTTCGTGACGACGCCCGTCGAGGTTTGGATGTCGGTGGGCAGCGCGAAGAACGCCCGAAAGGCGAGGGACATGCCGTCCAAAAGTACGAGGGGCCGCTGGTCGGCGACCTCAGCCAACGAACTCACCCTTGAGGATCTGTTGGGCGACGTCGCGCATCCTCGTTCGCGCGCGCATGGCGGACTGCTGGATGACCTCGAAGGCCGCCGGCTCGTCGAGTCCGCGCTCGGCCATGAGCAACTCCTTCGCCTTCTGCACAATCTCGCGGGTCTCGATCTTGTCGTCGGCACTCGGCGATTCGTGCGCGACGAGCGGCTCACTGGCCGTGGGATTGAGAATGGCCGCCAATTTCGGCAGGATCTCACTGCTTCGAAAGGGCTTGACCAAGTACGCAGCGACGCCCGCGTCACGCGCGCTCTCGATGAGCGTGCGCTGACTGAAGGCGGTCAACAACACGACGACCGTCGATGAGCCCTTCAACGAACGCGCAACTTCAACGCCGTCGAGACCGGGCATCTTGATGTCCAAGAGCGCGAGGTCTGGCCGGTGCTCTTTGATCATCGCCAACGCGTCGTCACCGCGAGCGGCTTCGCCGACCACCAAGTAGCCGTCACCCTCCAAGATCTCCTTGAGGTCCAATCGAATGATCGACTCATCGTCGGCAATCACCACGCGCTTATCCATTGTCATCCTTCGGTGTCCATTCACGCAAGAGCTCGTCACGCGCTGCGACGAGCTCTCGCACTTCACCCGATCGACGCACCATCTCGGCGTTAGCCACCATCACGTGACGGGAGAGTTCATCGTATTCCTTCGACTGCAGGGGCGTCTCGGATACCAGCGCGCGAATCCGTGCGTCGTCGAGGGCGTCGTTCCACACTTCGACCTGTTCTTGCAGTACCGCGAGGCTCTCTCGGGCTTGCGCCAACTGGCGTTGCACGTCGACCAGGCGACGTTTCACGAGACGTGATCCCATGTTTTTCAGTCTACGACTCGTTTTCTGGCTCCACCGATAGCCGTCGAGCGTGTTCGAGCATCGCGCTCGACGGCACGACACCAAAACTTGTCGGGACCACATCGACCTCGGTGCCTGTGCTCTCACTGAGTGCCACGTCACCGAGATCGCTCGGCTCGCGAACGCAACTGGTCGCGAGCGCCGAGTGGACGCGTCGGGCGAACGGCGACTCGAAGAACCCTCCGAGATAGGCGTTGAGCCCGAGTTCGTCGGCCCGAGCGAACATCGCTCTCGCGTTCGCGAGTCCGCCCACGCGCGCAGGTTTCACGCAGATCATCTGGCCCGCGCCGTAGGCGACGATCTGCTTGAGGTCACGGAGTGATCGAACGCCCTCGTCGAGACTGAGCGGGACGTCGATCTTACGGGCTAAGCGCGCGTGGTCCGCGAGGTTGCCCACGGCGTAGGGCTGTTCGACGGCGCTGATCGTCGCGACGTCACGGATCTGTGCCACTTGGCGAAGCACCTCCTCGTCGTCACTGGCCGAGCAGTTGTAGTCGACCAGGACGGGCACGAGGAGTTGGGCGAGTCGATCGATCGCGCGCTCGCGCAGCGGACCCGGAGCGATCTTCACCCGCACGCGCGCCACGTCGTCGTTGACGCGCCATTCGGTGTCGTCGTCCAGGAGCGAGAACGTCGCCTGGCGCGGCGTTTCGAATCGCGGCGGCCAGACCTCGTCGACGCCACGCGACGCGACGCGCAGTTCACGGTCGAGCACGGCCATCTCGATGAGCGCTGCGGCTGCGTTACTCGCGGGCGTCGAGGACCCCATCCGCGCGACACGACTCCACGAGGGCACAGACCTCTCGCGCGTGACGACATCCGCGAGGCGCTCGAGCGCGACGCGCGTCTCGTCGAGCACGTCGTCGAAGCCCGGGTCGTTGTTCAGCTCGAACGGCTGGGGCGCCACTTCGCCGTAGCCAGCTACGCCGTCATGCTCGAGACGAAGGAAGAGCCGTGAGCGACGGCTATGGTCCTGCGCGCTCGCTCGCACCGGACGCTCGAGCACGACGTCTTGTCGGTGCAACGTCAGGTTCATCTCCGCAACCCTACGGTGAACTGATACCGTGGTCGCCGCAGCCCGGATGGCGGAATTGGCAGACGCGGAGGCCTCAAAAGCCTTTACTCGAGAGGGTGTGTGGGTTCGAGTCCCACTCCGGGCACTGTTACCTTTACAACATGATGGAACCGCCGAACCTTACGTTTCGTGACGACGTCGTCGCACTGTTTCCCGGCCAAGGCTCGATCGGCGGTGGCGCCGGCGAGGCGTGGCGCGATTCAAAGCACTGGACTCTCGTCGAGCGAGTCAGTGAGGTCACCGGTGTCGACGTGTCGGCGCTCCTGCTCACGGCAAGCGACGAAGAAGTCGTGCGAACCGATCGCGCGCAACTCGCGACCTTCGCGCTCTCTCTCGTTGGCTACCACGAACTTCTCGATCTCGGGATTCGTCCGCGCTTCCTCGTGGGTCACAGCCTCGGTGAGTTCTCGGCCCTCGTCGCGTCGGGACTGCTCTCACTCGACGAAGGCGCGCGCCTCATCGGCGTTCGCGGGAGCGCCATGGCCCGTGCGGCGAGCGCCCAAGAGGGATCGATGGTCGCCGTCATGGGTGGCGACGAGGGAGCGCGCGAGGCGCTGGACTCGCTAGAGAACGTGTGGGTGGCCAACATCAACGGGACGGGCCAGATCGTCGTGAGCGGAACTCGCGAAGGTCTCGACGATCTCTTGTCGCGTCACAAGGAGCTCGGCTGGCGACGGGCGACACCGCTGTCGGTGGGCGGTGCCTTTCACTCGCCCTTGATGTCGCCCGCCCAGGCCGAATTCGACGAAGCGCTCGCGACGACGGTCTGGGCCACGACGGAGTCGGTGTTGATCTCGAACGTCGACGCGATGACGCACACCGCCGCCGACGAGTGGCGCGAGCTGCTGCGTCGTCAACTCACGTCACCCGTCCAGTTCCTGGACGCGACGCTGGCACTGCCCGACAGCGTGCGCGTGAGCATTGAAATGCCCCCAGGTGGAGTCCTCACCGGTCTCACCAAGCGGATCCGTGACTTCGACCAGCAGATCGCGCCGTCATCACCTCACGAGGTACAGGAGATAGTTCTATGAGCCGCCACGTCATCGTCACCGGGGCCAGTCGAGGCATTGGGGCCGCGATCGCCCAACTCTTCATCGACCAAGGTGACCGCGTCGTCGCGCTGTCGCGCTCGGGACAGGCACCAGAGGGCTGCGCCAAATCCTTCGCCGTCGACGTTTCGGACTCGAAGGCGGTCAACGAAGCCGTGAAGGCTGCGATCGAGGAGTTCGGACCCGTCGAGGTTGCCGTCGTCAACGCCGGCGTCACACGCGACGGCCTCGCCATGCGGATGTCGGACGAGCAGTGGCGCGACGTCGTGAGTACGAATCTCGACGGCGCGTTCTACACCGCGCGCGCCACGATGGCGTCGATGGTACGCGCGAGGTCGGGTTCGATCATCTTCATTGGCTCGGTCTCACCCTTCATCGGTGTGCCGGGCCAGGCCAACTACGCCGCCGCGAAGGCCGGTCTCGTCGGACTCGCGCGCTCACTCGCGAAGGAGGTGGCGTCACGATCGGTGACCGTCAACGTGGTCGCGCCAGGTTTGATCGACACCGACATGACGACGGACTTGGGCGCGGCGAAGGACACCATGGTCGCGATGATCCCCCTCGGTCACGTCGGACAGCCGTCCGATATCGCAGGGGTTGTCGGGTTCCTCGCCAGTAACCTCGCGCGCTACATCACCGGCGCCGTCATCGCCGTCGACGGAGGGCTCGCGCTCGGCCTCTAGTGGTCTCCTTCAACAGGTCGATTGAGTACGATGGGGCGAAAGAAAAAAGGGGTTCCACCATGGATCGCAACGAAGCTTTAGCGAAGTTCACTGACGACACGGTCGAGGTCTTGGCCGTCGACCCGGCGCAGGTCACACTCGAAGCTTCTTTCGGTGACGACTTGGGCGCGGACAGTCTCGATCTCGTCGAACTCGTCATGGCTCTCGAAGAGACCTTCGACATTGAAGTTGCCGAAGACGAACTCAAAGAGATCAAAACCGTCGGCGAGGCCTTCGAACTGATCTACGCCAAGCTGTAGTGCGCGTTGCCGTCACTCCCTCGGGACCAATTCAAGGTCGCCGGGTAGCCGTCACGGGTCTCGGCGCGCTCTCGTGCGCCGGCGAAGGAGTGGACGCCTTATGGCAACTTCTGAAGAAGCCCGTCGGGCCAACGTCAAAGCGCATTGGTGACTTTGAGACTGCCCACGTCGGCGGCCCCAAGGAACTTCGTCGTCTCGACCCGTTCGCCCTCTACGCCCTGGTCGCCGCCGATGAGGCGTGGAATCAGAGCGGACTCGTTGGACCCCTCACGAACGCGGGCAGCATCGTCACGACCGGCATCGGCGGACTCCAGTCGACCCTGAACCAAGGTGTCGTGCTCTTGCAGAAGGGTCCCGAGCGTGTCTCGCCCTTCCTCGTGCCCATGATGATGCCCAACGCCGCGACGGCGGCCGTCTCGATGCGCTTCGGTCTGGGTGGTCCGTGTGAAACGGTGACGACGGCCTGTGCGGCGGGCACGCACGCCATCGGCAACGCGGCTCGCCTCGTGTCGTCGGGTCGTTGTGACGTGGCCGTCGCGGGCGGCGCCGAGGCCGTCATCGTCGAGATCGCCGAGGCTGGCTTTCGCAACATGACCGCACTCTCGAATCAAAATCTCTCTCGCCCTTTCGACGTGAATCGCGACGGTTTCGTCCTCGGAGAGGGCGCGGGCGTGCTCATCCTCGAAGAGTGGGACCACGCCCTTGAACGAGGCGCGACGATCTTCGCCGAAGTCATCGGCGCGGCCTCGACCGCGGACGCGCACCACATCACCGCGCCCGATCCGACCGGTGCGGGCGCGATTCGTTGCATGGAGTTAGCCCTCGCTGACGCTGACATCACCGCGAGCGACGTCTCGCACATCAACGCGCACGGGACGTCGACGCCGCTCAATGACCTGGCAGAAGCCATCGCGGTGCATCGCGTCTTTGGCGCCACGCCGCCCGCGACCACCTCGATCAAGGGTCACCTCGGACACTCGCTTGCAGCGGCGGGTGCGCTCGAGGGTGTCGCGTCAGTGCTGACCTTGCAGAATCAGCTGATCCCGCCGACGTCCGGTACCACGGACGTCGATCCCGCTATCGACCTCGACGTCGTCCTCGGCGCGCCGCGCCCCGCGGAGGTGGAGATCATCTTGTCCAATTCCTTCGGGTTCGGTGGTCACAACGGCAGCGTCATCTTTCGACGTTTTCACGCCTAGTCATAACGTCCACTCGTCGAAGTGGCGTTCCACGTAGGTGTTGTCGTAGGCCCAGCGCGCGTTGGCGATGAACTCCCCGAGCATGACCGGGTCCTTCACGCCGGGCGCGCTCTCGACGCCCGCGCGCACGTCGACGCCAAAGACCGGGAAGTTCTGGACGACGTCGACGACGTTCGTGCAGTTCAACCCGCCTGACGCAATCAGCGGCACGCGCGGACCCGAGTCCATAAAGAGTTCGAGGGAGTCCACGAGTGCCTCAGGTTCGTCGCTCTCGGGAAGGACGAGACAGGCCACCCCTCGAGGGAGTCCGAGTCGTTCGGTGCCGTCGGGCACCATGCGCAACACCGTGTTCACCCGCTCGCAGACGTAGCTGAGCTCGTCCGACGTGATGGGGCCGTCGATCTGCACGGCGCTGAGCCCGATCGTGTTCGCGATCTCCACGATCCGTTGGGGCAGTTCGTTTCGAAACACACCGACCGATCCGGCGCCGTGCGGCAGTCGTCGCACGATGTCATGCGCGGAGCTGACGGAGATCTGACGTGGCGTCAACGCGAAGTCGAAGCCCACGGCGCTCGCACCGAGTCCAATGGAAAAGAGTGCGTCCTCTTCCGTGGTGATGCCGGAAATCTTGATGTAGAGGCCCTCAGCCGTGAGTCGCACGTACCATCTCCATGATTGGTACGTTACTCACGCACGACGTTTCGACTCAGCCAACCTCTTCGACGACGACGTCGCCGGGTTCGTCGCCGCCCGCTGTGAGCAGCGTGCGATGCGCGACACCCAGCCCGTCGAGGCGACCGTTGGTCATCCACGCACTCGTCACGCCTTGAGGTCCCGAGGGACCCTTCGACTTCAAGTACGCGTCGACGCTCGCGGAGTTAGCACCGCGCACGTGCACGAAGCGCCACGGCACGCTCGATCCACGGGCGTCGAGGCGACCCACCAGCTCTTGACCGGTGAAGCAGCCCTTTTGAAACGAGATCGTCGCCTCGACGAACGCCCGACCGAAACTGTGCGGCGTCAAGTTCAACGCGAACTCGCGCACGCCCGGCCAGTTGGCACGTATCTGCTCGTCCAACGTGGCGAAAGGGCCCTCGTCGGTCTCTTCGACGTCGATGGTGCATTTGGTGCGAAGGAGGAACCGCTTCAATCGCTTCGACGCGACCTCGGCGAGCTCTCGCGGCACGATCACGTCGAACCCGTCGTCGCGGCGCTGCACGAAACAGCTCGTCATGACGACACTGTCGGGCTCGAGGATGAGCGCCCACGCGCCACTCTCATCGACGGCACCTAGGTCCTGGCTGAGTTGGCCCTGGAGGAAGCTCTCCGTCTCCGGCCCGCGCGCCTTCAGCACCGACCAGGCCAACGCGTGCGTCGTGGTGTCGTTTCCCGCGGTACTCATGAACTATTACGCTAGGCGCCAACGTGGTGAAACCCGCCGCGAACGAGGTGGCCACCCATGAGCATGCAGACGGAACTGAACACGATCACCTCCACCATGACCGAACTCTCCACGCGCATCACCACCCTCGTCGAGGCTGAAGGTGACGCCATGGCCCCCGACGTCTACGCCGAACTCGTCGCGGCAGAGCGCACCGTCGGGGCGCTCCTGCGCCGACTGGTGCGCGTCGCGGGGCGGGCGCTCTAACCCTCGCCGGTAGTGTCTCACTATGGCTTCTCCGTGGTGGTGCGTCGGCTCATTGTCACCCCAGCAGCGCCTCGACGTGCTCAGTTTGCTCGACCGGACGGAAGCGCTTCTCGGACGCGAGGCGATTGACGAAGGTCGGCGCCGTTCCGTCGTGCACGGCTGGCGAGCGCAACACTGGCTCTACTACGTCGAGGGCGTCCTGACCAAGTACGCGATGTCGTCGGGCGATGAGCACGCCATGGTCGAGATGTGTGGCGGCGACTACGACGCGGATCTGCTCGCGCACCTGCTCGCCGCGCATGAAGTCGTCGACTGGTGGACGCGCGGGCCCCAGTCCTGCGAGTACGTCAAGGGAACCGTCATCCGCATGCTGCAGCTACTGCGCGTGAAACTTCCCGTGCCGCTCGAGGACGTTCCCGCGGGCGCGATCCTTCGTAACTTCGAACCGCGCCATGACGAAGACGCGTGGCTCGAGCAGAACAACGCCGCCTTCGCGCACCACCCCGAGCAGGGCGCGTGGCACCTCACCGACCTCGACGAACGTACCCGCGAACCCTGGTTCGATCCCTCGGGCTTCTTGCTCCTGGAGATCGACGGCAGGATCGCGGCGTCGTGTTGGACCAAGGTGCACGAACTCCACCCCGACCGTTTCGGGGAGATCTACGTCATCTCGGTGCACCCCGACTTCCAACGCCACCACCTCGGGCGCGTCATGGTGACCCAGGGACTGAACGTCCTATTTCGAAAGGGCGTCACCGACGCCGTGCTGTTCGTCGACGAGTCCAACGACTCAGCGAAGAAGCTCTACGATTCGCTCGGCTTTCGCCTCGAGCGCGAAGACCGTCTCGTGCGATTCCTTCGGGCCTAGCCGACACCCACGAGGTAACCGACGCCAAAGGTCACGACCGAGGCGAGTCCCATGATGACGAGCGCGCGAAGCGCCGAGTAGACGATGCCACGTTTCGTGTAGTGGCCGACCGACGCGCCGACGAAGATGATCGCCGCGCCGGCGAGTCCGACCGACCACCACATCACGTTGCCCGACGAAGCGACGATCCACGGCAACAGCGGGATCAGCGCGCCCAACGAAAAGAAGAGGAACGACGAGAACGCCGCGATCCACGGTGAACCCGTCGCGGAGGGGTCGATGCCGAGCTCTTCGCGCGTGTGCGTGCGAAGCGCCAGGTCGGGGTCACGCATCAGGTCCGTCGAGAGCCGTTCCGCCAGCTCCGCGTCGATGCCGCGTGAGATGAAGATGTCACGGAGCTCCTCACGTTCGGCGACAGGTTCGTCCGCGAGAGCGCGCCGTTCTACGTCGATCTCGTACCCATAGAGCTCCTTTTGAGCCCGCATCGAGAGGTACTCGCCGCTGCCCATCGAAAAGGCGCCCGACACGAGTCCGGCGAGCCCGGCGAGACGAACGATGCTGTGGCCGGGATTCGCCCCCGCGAATCCCAAGATGAGCGAGACGTTGGTGACGAGCCCGTCCATGAGCCCGAAGAGAGCGGCTCGAAAGCCTCCGTCGCTGATCTGACGATGATGCGGCAACGCGACGATTTCTCCACTCACGCACCAAGTCTACGAGAGCGTGTTCGAACCGTTAGGTGAACAATCCGTGAAAGATAGTGTTGCCTCGGAGGTAGAACATGGTCACGCACGTGAAGAGCATGGAAGAGCTGGCGGCACTCGTGGGGACCCACCTCGGTTACTCCGAGTACGTCACGGTCACCCAAGAGCAGGTCGATCTCTTCGCGGAGGCGACCGGCGATCACCAGTGGATTCACGTCGACCCCGAGCGCGCCGCGGCCGGTCCCTTCGGGCGCACCATCGCCCACGGCTACCTCACCTTGGCCCTCATACCGGTGCTCCTCGGCGGCGTCATGAAGGTCGACGGCGTCGCCATGGGCGTGAACTACGGGACGAACAAGGTCCGCTTCACGTCACCGGTGCCAGTCGGAAGTCAAATCCGCGCCGGCGCCACGCTGGCGTCCGTCGAAGAGGTGAGTGGCGGCGTGCAAGTGGCGCTCGACGTCATCGTCGAAGTCAAGGACGCGCCGAAGCCCTCGTGCGTGGCCCAAGTGGTGTTTCGCTACTACCGGTAACGCCTTGAAGACCACACCCTTACCGCACGGTGACGAGAAGACGGCACAGGTGCGCTCGATGTTCGACGCGATCGCCTCACGCTACGAACTCGTGAACAAGCTCATGACCTTCGGTCTCGACCGACGGTGGCGCCAGCGCGCGGTGAGCGACCTGCGACTGGCGCCGCGCAGTCTGGTCTTGGACGTCGCCGCGGGCACGGGCGACTTCGCCCGCGAACTGCACCACCAGGGCCAACGCGCCGTCGCGACTGACCTCAGCTACAACATGCTCGCCACGGCCAAATTGGTGCGCGAACGGGTCCAAGCGGACGCCTCGAAACTCCCGTTTCGCAGTGCCAGTTTCGACGGCGTCACGTGCGGGTACGCACTACGAAACTTCACCGACCTCGCCGCCACCTTCAACGAGATGGCGCGCGTGCTCCGCCCGGGCGGACGACTGTCGCTCCTGGAGGTCGCCGAGCCCTCGTCGGGACCGTGGCGCGCCGGCTTTCGGTTCTGGTTCCGTACCGTGGTCCCGTTCATTGGCTCACTCGTCTCGGACCGCGCCGCGTATCACTACCTCCCCGCGTCGACGGCGTACCTGCCCGATACGGCCGAGATCGTCGCCATGTTGAACCGCGCGGGATTTTCGGCCGTCAACCACCGCAAAGTCATGGGGGGACTCAGTCAACAGTTCCTCGCGACGAGGACCACGTGAGGTTCGTTCGCTCGCTCATAAGTCCCCTGCGAGCGGAGACCCTCCGCGCGCTCGGAGCACGCGACGGTTGGCTCATCGAGTCGCCTGAGGTCTTGCGCGCGGGATTCGGACGCGTCGTCGATCACGTCGAACTCGACGCGGGTCTGCACTCGCCCACGGACGCCACGGCGGCCCTGCAGCGCCACGACGTCGTCGGAGAGGACGGGCCCGCGGGTACGGGCGTCGTCGCGTTCGCGACGTTGCCCTTCGACCGCAACGCACCCGGCGTGTTACAGGTTCCCGAGTTCCTGATCACGCAACGCGCGTCTGGAGAGACGTGGCTGACCTGTCTCGAAGACGCCGACGATTGGCGCCCACACTTCAGCGCGGTCTTCGATCCCGTCCAGGAGACCCAGAGCCTCCGTTCGCTCACGTACCAGCCAACGCCCGAGGAGTACGCGCACAACGTCGCGCTCGCCGTGGAGATCCTTCGTCGCAAGGAGATCGACAAAGTGGTCCTCGCGCGAGCGGTGCTCGGGTCGGTGCCCGATGCGATCGACGCGGCGGCGATCACGCAGCGACTACGACTCCGAGAGCCGATCTGCACGCTCTACAGCCTCCCCGCGAGCGACGGACAACGTTTCGTCGGCGCGAGTCCGGAACTGCTCGTTCGAAGGACGGGCGCCGAGATTCAGTGTCACCCTCTCGCGGGCACCATCACCTTGCCGCCTAACGTCGCGCCCGACGACTATCAGACGTGGCTGCTCGGTAGCACGAAGAATCTTCACGAGTACGGCGTCTTGGTCGACGAGGTCGTGCGCACGCTCGCTGACGTCTACGACGACGTGTACGCCGACCCCGAGCCCTCCATCGTCACGTTACGCACGGTGGCGCACCTGGGGGCGTGGGTGAGCGCGCGCTCGGCGAGTCTCGCCTCCGCACCCGACGCGCTCGAGGTGCTACGAATGTTGCACCCCACGGCGGCAGTGGGCGGGGTTCCGCGAGAGAGCGCGTACGACCTCATCCGTCGACTCGAGCAGCACGACCGCGGCCACTACGCGGGACCGGTCGGATGGATGGATTCACGTGGCGACGGCGAGTGGTGGATCGGCATTCGCGGCGTCTTGGTGAAGGGGCGTGAGTTCGAGGCGTGGGCCGGTGCCGGGATCGTGAGTGAGTCGGACCCCATCGCCGAACGCGAAGAGACGAGGGACAAGCTCGCGAGCGTCCTGACGTCGGTGCTAGTTGACCGCGTGTAGCGCCGCGCGCTGAAACGGTCGTTCGAGTGCCCACTTCGTGACGAGGGCGAGGGCCTCGAGCACGATGGCGCCCGACATCTTCGACACCCCTCGTTGACGATCGGAGAACGAGATCGGCACTTCGACGATCGAAGCGCCGTTTCGTCGCGCGCGATAGGTCATCTCGATCTGAAAGCCGTAGCCGTCGGCCGTCACCGTCTCGAAGTCGATCTTCTCGAGCGCGGACTTCGCGTAGACCCGAAACCCCGACGTGGAGTCCGCGACGTTCAGCCCGAGCATCGTCGAGGCGTACTGGTTCCCTCCGCGTGAGAGCAGGCGACGTGACAACCTCCAGCGCGGAATCTGTCCGCCAGGCACGTAGCGCGAACCGATGACGACCTCGTGGTCGCTCGCCGCCATGAGCAGGGCCGGCAAGGCCAACGGGTCGTGCGAGAAGTCACAGTCGATCTCGACGAAGTGATCGAAGCCCGCGGCAAGGCCCCACGTGAAGCCCGCGCGGTACGCGCGACCGAGTCCACTCTTGGCGTTGCGCTCGAGCACTTCGATCTGGCCCAGTTCGTCACCGAGCTCGCGAGCCCTCGCCGCGGTTCCGTCCGGACTGGCGTCGTCCACCACGAGCACGTGACACTCGGGCACGGCGCTACGCAACGCTCTGAGCATTTCAGAAACGTTGAGAATCTCGTTGTACGTGGGCAGTACCACCAACGTGGGCATTAGGAGATACTACGACGTGGCCTAGGCTGAGCCCGAGGAGTTCCCCCGTCGCAGGGTGAGGACGTGGCACGCTGGAGGGAGTCCTATGCCCGAAGCCGTCTCAAAAAAACGTTTTGCGTTGCCACGTGAGATTCGCCTCATTCTCAGCTTCGGCTCCCTGGTCTTCGTTTTCCTGTACTTCGTGCTTCCCCAGTTCGGATCGGCGCGGTCGTCGCTTCCGCTGCTCGCGAAGGTGAACCCCGTCCTCGTGACCGTTGGTGTCCTTCTGGAGGTGAGCGCGATCCTCGCCTACGTCGAACTGACGCGCACCGTGCTCTACCCCTACGCCCCGAGTCGCTACAACACGCTGCGCGTGAACATGGCGGGCCTCGCCATCAGCCACGTCGTGCCCGGCGGTACGGCGCCCGCGGGCGCCCTCGCCTATCGAATCTTCAACGAACTCGGCGTACCGCGTGAGACCAACGCCTTCGGCCTCGCCGCGCAGGGTGCGGGCTCGGCGGTGGTACTCAACATCATCTTCTGGATGGCGCTCGTGATCTCGATCCCCCTCGACGGCTTCAACCCGGCGTACGGCTTCGCGGCGCTCGCGGGCGTCTTTCTCCTCATGGCGTTCTTCGGCACGATTCTGCTGATCACGAGGGGTCAGCGCCGCGCCGACGCGTGGTTGCGGGCGGTAGCGCGCCGCGTACCGTCGATCAACCCCGACGCCGTCTCGGCCCAGCTGCGAAAAGTGGCCGACCGCATCACCCTGCTCATCAACAATCGACGAACCCTCTGGTGGGCCTTCACGTGGGCCGCGCTCAACTGGCTCTTGGACGCCGCGTGCCTGTGGGTCTTCCTCTGGTCCTTCGGCGCGGTCGTGTCCCCCATCGACCTCCTCGTCGCCTACGGCCTCGCCATGGTCTTCGCGGCGATTCCGGTGACGCCCGCAGGACTGGGCGTCGTCGAAGGCGTCCTCATCACGTCGCTCGTTGGCTTCGGCGTGCCACACAGTCAAGCCATCTTGGCCGTGCTCGCGTACCGTCTCGTGAACTTCTGGATCCCCATCCCCCTCGGCGGTATCTCCTACGCCAGTCTGCAGTGGCGTCGCCCGGCGGAAGCTACACCTGGGAAAGCGAGCGCGAACGATCCATTGCCCGACGTTTGAACTCGCGCTGCGCTGAGAAGTTGTTCACGGACTGCAGGCGACGCCAACGGCGATCGGTGCCGAGGACCCAGGTGAAGAGGTCGTCGCGCCACGTGATCTCGAAGGCCTCGAGCAGTTCGCTCTGGAGGGCGACGTCCTCGATGGGCACGAGTACCTCGACGCGACGGTCCAAGTTGCGCTCCATGAGGTCGGCCGAGCCGATGTACACCGAGAAGTCGGGGTCGCCCTGGCGTCCGAAGGCGAAGATGCGCGAGTGCTCGAGGAACTCGCCCACCAACGAGTGGACCTTGATGTTCTCCGAGAGTCCGGCGACGCCCGGTCGCAGACTGCACAGCGTTCGCACCACCATGCGAATCTCGACGCCCGCGATGCTCGCCTCATAGAGTGCGTCGATGATCGTCGGATCGGTGAGACCGTTCACCTTGATGGCGATCTTGCCGAGCGCGCCACGGTCGCGTTGCGCGTTGATCAGTTCCACCACGCGCGACCTCGTGTTGAGGGGACTGACGATGAGCTTCTCATAGTTGCCAATACGCGAGAAGCCGGTGAGGAAGTTGAAGAGCTCACCGACGTCGTGGCTGATCGCCGGGTCGCTCGTCAACAGACCGAAGTCTTCGTAGATTCGAGCCGTCTTGTCGTTGTAGTTCCCAGTGCCGATGTGCACGTAGCGCACCGTCGTGTCGCCCTCCGAGCGCAGCACCAACGTGATCTTCGAGTGCGTCTTCAGCCCGACGATGCCGTAGACGACGTGCACGCCCGCGTCTTCGAGCGCCTTCGCCCACTCGATGTTGGCCGCCTCGTCGAAACGTGCCTTCAACTCGACCAGCGCGACAACTTGCTTACCTCGCTCCGCGCCGTGGATGAGCGACGCGACGATGGGTGAATCACCGGACGTGCGGTACAGCGCCTGCTTCATGCCCACCACTCGGGGATCGAGGGCCGCTTGCGCGGTGAACTGTTCCACCGAGTCGGTGAAGGACTCGTAAGGGTGGTGCAGCAAGATGTCGCCGTCTCGAATCGCCGCGAACACGTCGCCCACGTGGTCGCCATCGAGCAGACGCTTGGGCGTGAGCGGTGACCAGTCCTCACCCTTCAGGTCGGGGCGATCGAACTTGTACAGGCTCCACAGATCGCTCAACCCGAGCATCGCGTCCGTCACGTACACGTTCGACGGGTCGAGGTCCAGCTGGTCGACGAGCAACTTCAAGAACTCCTCGGACATGCCGCGCTGAATCTCGACGCGCAGGGCCTCGCCGAAGCGCCGACGTCGAAGTTCCACCTCGAGAGCGACTAGGAGATCGTCGGCCTCGTCCTCTTCCAGCGTGAGGTCCGCGTTCCTCGTCACGCGAAAGAGATCGGCTCGCCCGATCGTCATCCCCGGAAACAGTTGATCCAGGTGCGCGATGATGAGATCTTCCAAGAGACACCACTGGTCAGGGCCGGCCTGCAGGAAGCGCGGCAGGGAGTTGGGCACCTTCACGCGAGCGCTTCGTTCGTCGTCAGTGACGTCATCGCGCACGGACACGGCGATGTTCAAGGAGAGGTTGGAGATCATCGGGAAGGGGTGACCGGGATCCACGGCGAGTGGCGTCAAGACGGGATAGACGTTCTCGTCGAAGTACTTGGCGAGGGTCGAACGCGCTTCGTAGTCGAGGTCGTCGTGACGAACGATGTTGATGCCGCCAGCCGCGAGTTCAGGTTGGATCGAGTCGATCATGAGGCGATCTTGTCGCTCGACGAGTTCGAGCACGCTCTCACGTATCGCCGCCAGTTGTTGTCGAGGGCGGATCCCGTCGACCGACGGCGTCTGCACCCCCGCCGCGACTTTGTCCTCGAGACTCACGACGCGTACTTGGAAGAACTCGTCGATCATCTCGGCGAAGATCGCCACGAACTTGCACCGCTCGAGAATGGGCAGATTCTGGTCAGCGCCGAGGTCGAGCAGGCGCGCGCCGAACTCCAGGCGTGAAAGTTCACGACTGGAGAACCTCTCGGGTCCAAACGACGTTAGATCTGTACCCAATGCGTCCGGTTCCTTCTGGCTTGTCAATAGGTTCTCACCATCGTACGACTACTGTTGAAACGTGGCGAGACACGCGAGTACCGAGATCGCTCGACCCAAATCTCCGCCTCCACCCGCGCGGAGGAATCTTCGATTCACTGAGTTGGGATTGATGGCGCTGGCGTGGCTGATCACGACGGCCTTCTACGTCTTGGCGTCGTTCGGGGCCCAGGGAAAGATGCCCGACCGCTTCGGGTTCTTCCTCGGCGGTATGGTCGTCATCTCACTCTTGATGCACTTCGCGGTCGTTCGCTACGCCCCCAACGCGTCGCAGGTGCTCCTGCCGATCGCCACACTCCTCAATGGCATCGGCTACGTCGAGATCGCTCGATGGGATCCGCCGCTCGCGCGAAGCCAGTCCCTCTGGTTCCTCGCGAGCGCCCTCGCGCTCGCCTTCACTTTGAAGGTCGTTCAACACGTCCGCGACCTCGATCGCTACCGCTACCTCACGCTCGTCGCCGCGATCGGCCTCCTGGCAGCGCCGCTCGTGCCGCACATCGGCACCACCGTGAACGGCGCGCGACTTTGGATCGACGCCGGCGGCTACGCCTTCGAACCGGTCGAGTTCTCGAAGATCCTCCTCGTCTTCTTCTTCGCGTCCTACTTCGCGGCGAATCGTGAACTCCTAACAATCCCCACCCAGCGCGTCGGCCCCTTGCGGTTCGTCCCGCCAAAGGTGCTGGTGCCCATCCTTGCCGCCTGGCTGATCTCCATCGCCATTCTCGGCGCGGAGAACGACCTGGGCTTCGCCATCCTCATCTTCGCCCTGTTCATCGCGCTGCTGTGGGTGACAACAGGGCTC
The DNA here is from genome assembly GCA_035949355.1 of Acidimicrobiales bacterium. Lineage (GTDB taxonomy): Bacteria > Actinomycetota > Acidimicrobiia > Acidimicrobiales > RAAP-2 > RAAP-2. The sequence continues at coordinate 7,877 of DASZIH010000105.1, read as the reverse complement.
AAGTCCTACGTCCTCCTCGGCGTCGGGCTCTTGGTCGGCGGGGCGTTCATCGCCGATCGACTGTTCCATCAGGTGCAGAGTCGCGTGAGCGAGTGGCTCGATCCCTGGTCGACGGTCAACTTCAATTTCTCGCACCAGTTGGCCTACGGATGGTTCTCGATCGCCGCCGGCGGCGTTACCGGCACCGGGCTCGGTCTTGGCCAGTCGGGCAACATCCCCTTCATCACGTCGGACATGATCTTCGCCGCCATCGCCGAAGAGCTCGGCTTTCTCGGCGTGATCCTGGTGCTCTGCCTGTTCGCCGCCTTCGTTGGGGAGGGCTTTCGCATCGCGCAACGCGCCACGTCCGACTTCGTGCGCATCACCGCCACGGGGCTGACAACTCTCTTGGGTTTTCAAGCGTTCTTCATCATGGCGGGAATTCTTCGACTGCTTCCGTTCACCGGCATCACGTTGCCCTTCATGGCTTACGGCGCCAACTCGTTGATCGCGAATTACCTCGTGGTGGCGATCTTGCTGCGGATCTCGGACGAAGGGAACACCGAGAAACGCGGCGGCGAAATTGTCGCCGTCCACTTTTCTCAGGCGTAATACGACTCGAGGACGACGTCCGAGCAGAGGATCGGTGCCGGCACGCTTTGGCGAAGCGCCATCGAGAGCGCGTCACTGGTGCGACAGTCGAACGTCTCGCGCCCCCGAGGCGTCATGAGATCGAGTTCCGCGTAGAAGACGCCTCCCTCGTAGCGCACGATGCGCGCCGCGATCACCTCGCCCTGTAGTCGGGTCAACATTGTGGTCATCAGTTCGTGCGTACTCGGACGGCGTCCTTCGATCGCCCCGTGCGCGTGCTGCAGCGCAATGGCGTCACTCAAGGCGACGGGGATCACGAGGTAGCGGTAGGGCGCTTCCGCCTCGAGTAAGTGAATCATCGGCGACGCGTCCGTGAGGTCGTACAGGACCGACTCGAGATGCATGACGCGAAACGTCACCTCGTCGGCGCTCGCGGCCGTGGCGTCGTCAACGATCACTTCCTCGTTCGCGACTTCGGCCCCGCTGGTCGACTCATCGCTCATAAGTTCAACCTAATTCCCCATGCGTCGCGACACCGAAAGGACCATGCCGGCCGCGACGAAGAACACGGTCTCCGCGGACCCGCCGTAACTGAGCAGCGGTAAGGGAATGCCGGTCACGGGCATGATACCCATCGTCATGCCGATGTTCTCGAAGCAACTGAAGGCGAAGAAGATGAAGACGCCGATGCACAGCAGGCGACCCATGGTGTCCTTCGCGTTCTTGCCAATGATGAACATGCGAAAGGCGACGAAGGCCAGCAACAAGACGACGAACGTCGAGCCGATGAACCCCATTTGCTCGCCCACGGCGGTGAAGATGAAGTCGGTCTGTTGCTCCGGGACGTAGCCGAGCACGGTCTGCATGCCGTGAAAGAGTCCCGCGCCGAAGACCCCGCCGGAGCCGATGGCGCTCTTCGCGTTGTTGACTTCGTAGAGCAGGGCCGTGAGTTGGGGATTCGTGGAGTTCTGATTGAGAAAGGAGACGAAGCGGTCGACTTGATATTTCTGCAAGAGGTTGAGGAGGATCGCTGAGACGAGGCCTGCGGAGCCGAGCACCGCCAGCAGGGTCATGAACCGTGGCGGCACGCCCGCGATGACCATCATCGCCGACACGATCAACACGATGATCACTGACGTTCCGAGGTCGGGCTGCTTGACGATGAGGGCGAGAGGTACCACGGCCATGACGAGCAGGCGCATGACGTCGTACATCTTGAGGCCCTCGGTCCTTCGAGCGCAGAACGTCGCGATCGCCAGGATCAAGAACAGCACCGTGAACTCACTGGGTTGGATCTGGATCGAGCTGCCGAAGCTGTACCAGCGTTGCGCTCCCAGCGCGCTCTTTCCGATGACGAAGACGCCAGCGAGCGCGAGCAGCGAGCCCACGTAGAGCGGCGTCGCCGCGATCTCGAATCGCCGATAGTCAATGCGCGAGATGAGGTACATCAGCACCACGCCCAACACCATGAAGAAGCCCTGGCGCTCTACGTAATAGTGGGAGTTCAGTCCCTGGTTCACGAGCTGTTGACGGGTAGCGGAGTAGATCGCCACCACGCCGGTGGCGCCGAGGATGATCATGCCGAAGAACAGCCAGAGATCGAAGGAGTCCTTCGGGCGAAGTCGATGGGTGAGAGCGCCCAGGGTGTCGGTCACGCGATCACCTCGAGGAGCTGGGCGCCGTCGATCTCCACGCCCCACCACCACTGCATCTGCAGCGCCGCCTGGTAGGCCAGCATCGCGAGACCGTTCATGGTGCGACATCCCACGTCGTCGTAGAGCGTTCGCCACGCCGACACGCGCGGGTCGTAGGTGATGTCGACCGCGACGGTCTCGGGGTGCACGCCTTGCAACACCGCGGCTTCACGGTCACGTCCGGCGACGGGAATCGTGTTCACGACGAGGTCGACGGGTCGATAGACCAGTGAACTCGCGAAGACGTTCGCGTAACGATCGCTCAACGCTTCGACCTTGAGCTCGTTGCGCGCGTGAAGGGCCACCGAGGCGACGCCGTGGTGCACCAACGCGTCCACGACCGCGCTCGCGGCACCCCCGGCGCCGAGGACGACGGCGTGCGCGTTCTCCACGACCGGTCCGAACTGAGCGCGAAGCGCGTTGATGAAACCCTCGCCGTCGGTGCTCTCACCGTGGAGAACGCCGTCGCGGCGAAGAAGGGAGTTCACGGATTCAGTGCGACGGGCGACCTCGCTGAGTTCATCGCTCTGCGCGAACGCCTCGTACTTGAGCGGTGCCGTGATGGAGAGTGCGTCGAAGTCGCTCTTCAGTAGTTCGCTCAGTCGTGGCGCCTCACCTCGCGTGAGCTCGACACGCGTCGACGTGCCCTCGAGGCCAGCCAGACGAAATCCAACTTCGTGAAGCTGGGGCGAGAGGGAGTGCGCCACCGGCGAACCGGCGACGCCTACGCGCCAGATCATTCGAGTCCTCTGGCGTGCGCGATCTTCTCGTTCTTCAGCTGTTGGGCGAAGGTCGTGGAGAACGCTTCGTCTCCGTTCTTGTTGATCAACGTGAAGTACAGCCACGATCCGGCCGGTGCATGCAAGATGGCGTTAAGGGCGAACGTGGACACGGTGCAGATGGGCGTCGGCGTCAGACCAGCGTTCAAGTACGTGTTATAGGGCGTGGGCGTCGCCAACATCGCCGAGGTCACGGTTCCGCCGTCTTGCTTGAAGTAGTAGAGCACGGTCGAGTCCATCTGGAGAGGTCCGCCCCGCGCCAGGCGGTTGAAGATCACGCGTGCCACCTTGGGCATGTTGCTCGGGTAGTAGCCCTCTTTCTCTACGATCGACGCCGCGGTGATCAACTGATAGGCGTTGAGTCCGTTTATCGTCGTCGAGGACGTGAGACCAACCGACGCGGCCTCGCGCTCGAAGCTTCGCACCATCTTGTCGGCGAGTTGCTTGGGCGTCGTCGTCGGTGCGATCACGTAGGTGCCCGCGCCGATGAGTCCCTCGAGCGAACCCGAGTTGGCGAAGGTGCTCGGCGTCGCTGCCGCCGTCGCGGCGGCGACGAAGCGAGTGGCGTACGTCGGTCCCATGTCGCTCGCGACGTTAAGGGCGATCTCGTGGAGCGTGAGCCCCGGTGAGGCGACGATGACGTCCACGTTGGGGCCGTTGCTTAGCACGCTACGGACCTTCGAAAACGAGGAGCCCTGACGAAGTTGGTATGAACCGGGCTGCACCTGCGGCGTGCCGAGGACGAGACTTTCGAGACGAAAGGCGAAGGTCGAGGCGATGACGCCTTTGGCGTGGAGCTCGCCGGCGACGGTGGAGAACGAGTCCCCGCTGTGCACGGTAACGATGACCTCTCGACCCTTGCCCGCGAAGACGGGATCGATCTGCAGCGCGAACCACCCCACGGCGACGACGAGTACGACCACCACGGCGAGAATCACACGGCGAAGTGGCCTAAAGAGCATGGTGGCCATCAACGTAGTTTTGCAGCATGATGACGGCCGCGGCGCTGTCGACGTGATCGCGGTGTTCTTTGGCCTTTAGGCCCGCCTGGGACAGCGACCGCTGCGCCTCGTAGGTCGTGAGGCGCTCATCCCACTGGATCACAGGGATCTCCGTGAACGCTTCCACAAGGTCGCGAAAGAGAGCGTCGGCATCTCTCGTACTGGACGTTTCGTTGCCCGACAGTGCCACGGGTCTTCCGACGATGACCGCACCGACGAGTTCCTCTTCGATCAATGTTCGAAGCGAAGCGAGCAGGTTGTCGTCATTGGCGAGCGCCGGGCGTGGAAACGCCATCGTCGCCGACGAGTCAGTGATCGCGACGCCACAACGCACCGAGCCGGGATCGAGTCCGAGGAAACGCGTCACCGAGCTCTTAGAGTGCCTTCGCCGCGACGACGAGCGCGTCGATACCTTGGGGATCACGCCCGCCCGCGAGGGCGAGACGTGCGGAGCCTCCTCCACCACCACCCACGTACGCCGCGAGCGACTTGACCGTGCTCGACGCGTCGAGTGACCCGTCGGTGGCGACTGCCAACGAGACCTTGTCGTCGTTCTCCCCCACCAACACGACGACCCGCCGTCCGCGATGTTGGAGGTCCTGGGCCAACGTGCGCAGCTGGTCGCCGGCGTAGCCGTCGACGCGCGCGACGACGACGTCGCCCGAACTTTGCGCGTCGAGTTCGTGGGCGAACTGTGAGAGCTGCGATTGGCGAAGAGCGGCGATCTCCTTCTCGACCTCGCGTTGGCGATCGAAGAGTCGCTCGAGCGCGGGCACCACGTCCTCCGTTGACGTCTTGAGCAGTGTCGCGACCGACCCGAGTACCTGTTCCATCTCGTAGCTGCGTCGATGCGCGCCCAGTCCGCTCACGGCCTCGATTCGCCGGGTGTTGGCCCCAATGGAAGCTTCGCTCACCACTTGAATCTGTCCGATATCGCCAAGCCGATCGACGTGCGTGCCACCGCAGAATTCGAGGCTGTGCCGTCCCGCGCGAACGACACGGACGCGGTCACCGTACTTGTCGCCGAAGAAGGCGACGGCGCCCATCGTTTCGGCCTCCGCCTTCGAAGTCTGAATGGTGTCGACGTCCTCGTTCAAGACCACGTCGGTGTTCACGAGCGTCAAGATCTCCTTCGCCTCGTCCCCCGAGAGTCCGGCCCCGTGCGAGAAGTCGAAACGAAGTCGGTCGGGACCCACGTACGAGCCCTGCTGGCGAACGTGCTCACCCAAGACCGTGCGAAGGCCCGCGTGCAGCAGGTGGGTGGCCGTGTGATTACGACGCGTCGCCTCACGGCGATCGCCCGCAATGGTCGCCACGGCGATCTGGCCGGGTAGGACCTCGCCGGTGAGTCGCCCGCGGTGCGCGAACAGGCCGCCCGCGACGTTTTGGGTGTCGAGCACTTCGAAGCGACCGGTCTCGGTCACGACCGTGCCGGTGTCGCCGACCTGGCCCCCCGACTCCGCGTAGAACGGCGTCGTGTCGAGGAAGAGCTCACTTTCGCCGTTCTCACCCGCCAAGACCGCGAGGACGGTCGTCTCGATGCTGTAACGCGTGACGTCACGTCCGACGAACTCCGTCGGGCCGTTGCGCTCGATGAGCTCGCGGTACTGCGCGTCGTCCGCCACGCGCAGCGTCTTCGCACTCGCCCGCGCGCGCTCGCGCTGCGCCGTCATCGCTTCGTCGAAGGAACGCCGCTCCACGCTGAGCCCCGATTCGGCGACGATCTCGTCCGTCAACTCGATGGGGAAACCGTGGGTGTCGTGCAACTTAAATGCGACGTCACCAGGGAAGATGGTGGTACCACTCTCGAGGACGTCGCGTTGGGCGTCTTCAAGCAGGGAAAGTCCCGTGCGAAGGGTGCGGGCGAAACCGGCCTCCTCGCGTTCGAGGACCTCGATGATGAGGTCCCGGTCCTTCACGAGGGCCGGGTAGGCGACGCCCATCTTCTCTATCGTGGCGTCGACCAACGACGCGGCGAGGGCACCGTCGGCTCCGGCGCGCCGCGCCGCCAGCACCGCACGGCGAATGATCCGGCGCAGCACGTAGCCGCGTCCCTCGTTCGACGGCAACACGCCGTCGGCGACGAGCATCGTCATGGCCCGTCCGTGGTCGGCCACGCGTCGGATCGCCACGTCGGTCGCCTCGTCCTTGCCGTAGGTGGCGTTGAGGGCGCGCGAGGACGTCTCGATGAGTGGCGCGAACAGGTCCGTCGCGAACACGGACTCCACGCCGTTCAAGATCGACAGCGTTCGGTCGAATCCCGCGCCGGTGTCGATGTTCTTCTTCGGCAACTCGGTCAGCGTGCCACCGGGTCCCCGTTCGTACTGCGTGAAGACGAGGTTCCAGAATTCGATGAAGCGGTCTTCGCCGCCGAAGGCGGGTCCTCCGTCGTCACCGAACGCCACGCCCTTGTCGAAGAAGATCTCCGAACTCGGTCCGCACGGCCCCACCTCACCCATGGTCCAGAAGTTGTCCTCGTCGAGACGCTGGAGCCGCTCGGGACGGATGCCGATCACGTCGCGCCACAGTTCGGCGGCGTCGTCGTCACTCACGTGCACGGTGATCCACAGCCGATCAGGGTCAATCCCGAATCCTTCGGTGATCAGCTGCCACGCGTACTTGATCGCTCCCTCTTTGAAGTAGTCGCCGAAGGAGAAGTTGCCCATCATCTCGAAGAACGTCAGGTGGCGCTGGGTCGTGCCAATGAGGTCGATGTCCGCGGCGCGAAAGCACTTCTGAATGGAGACGGCTCGCTTGTAGGGAGGGGTCTCCTCGCCCGAGTAGTAGGGCTTGAAGGGCACCATGCCCGCGACGGTGAACAACAGCGTCGGGTCGTGAGGGATCAAGCTCGCCGAGGGAACCACGGTGTGAGCATTCTGAGCGAAGTAGTCCAGGAAAATCCTGCGAAGTTGGGCGGCTTCCACGAGAGTTACTCTACTGGCGCGGGTGGTTCACCCTGGTGGGAGCGGTTCGTGCGCGCACGCCACTGCTCGACTAGAGGACCTTCTCTTCCGTACGCGCTTGGGTCGAAGAACGTCGCGTCGACGAAACCGTCGGGAAGGTACTGCTGGTCGACCCAACCCTCGGGATAGTCGTGGGCGTAGCGGTACTCGGTGCCGTGTCCGAGCAGCGCTGCGCTTCGATACGACGCGTCGCGCAGATGCGCGGGTACCTGCACCAGTCCTCCCGACTGCACCGCAGCCGTCGCGGCACCGAGCGCGCGCGTGACCGAGTTGCTCTTCGCCATCAAGGCGAGGGTGAGCGTCGCGTGCGCCAACGTGAGACGAGCTTCGGGCAGCCCCACGAACTCGACGGCGCGCGCCGCCGACTCGGCGACGAGCAGACCGAGGGGGTCGGCGAGTCCGACGTCTTCACTCGCGAGGATGACGAGACGACGAGCGATGAAGCGCGCGCTCTCGCCGCTCTCGAGCAGAGTGATCATCCAGTAGAGCGCCGCGTCGGGGTCCGATCCGCGCACCGATTTGATGAAGGCACTGATCTGGTCGTAGTGGGTGTCCGCGGACTGGTGGTAGAGACGTCCGTCCCTGGCGCGCGCCACGTGGCTGACGTCGACGGGCTCGCCCGTCGACTCCATCGTGGCGAGGACGATCGCCGTATCGAGCGTCGTGAGAGCGCTTCGCGCGTCTCCGTCCGCCGAGGAGGTCACGGCCAGGAGGGCGTCGTCGGTGATCGTCGCGCCACGAAGCGCGAGTCCGCGGCGAACCAACGTGGCGAGGTCGTCGTCGCCAAGTGGGTGCAGTCGCCACAGCGTCGAGCGACTCATGAGAGCCGCGTTCACCTCGAAGTACGGGTTCTCGGTGGTCGCCCCGATG
>DASZIH010000104.1:0-5966 GCA_035949355.1 Acidimicrobiales bacterium | reverse complement strand
ACGTCGCGCGCCAGATGGGTCGAGGCGGCGGCACGCTCGAGGCGTCGATGGCGAAGGCCTACGTCTGTCGCGCTGCGGAGTGGGTGACGCGCGAGGCCATGCAGATCCACGGCGGTATGGGCTACGCCGAGGAGTACCCGGTCAGTCGCTACTTCCTCGACGCGCGCGTACTGTCGATCTTCGAAGGGGCGGACGAGACGTTGTGTCTGAAGGTCATCGCGCGACGCCTCCTGGAGAGCGTCGCCTAGGGCTCAGGCCTCGTCGATGGTGAAGGGTTTGTGGACCGCGCCGAGCGTGATACCGGCCGAGTGCAGGTCCGGGGACTCACCGCGCGCCACTTGGGCCTTTAGCGCCGCGCGCTCCCACCGCTCTTCGACGTGGCCGTACTTCCAGTAGCTGAGGGCGAAGACCCACGTCGCGACGAACATCCCCACGATGACGAAGCCGGCCTTGTTGATGTTGAAGTCGGCCGCGTAGTTCCACAGCCCGCCCTTCAGGTTCACTTCCTGGGTCAAGACCTGCATCAACTCGAGGGTGCCGATGAAGAACGCGACGAGGACGCTCAGCCCCGTGATGGCGATGTTGTAGTACACCTTGCGAACGGGCTTGGAGAAGGCCCAGCCGTAGGCGAAGTTCATGAACGAACCGTCGATGGTGTCGAGCAGGCTCATGCCCGCGGCGAACAGCAGCGGCAGACTGAGAATGGCCCACAGCGGAAGACCGGCCGCCACGGACGAACCCGCGAGGACCAGGAACGCCACTTCCGTCGCGGTGTCGAAGCCGAGTCCGAAGAGCACGCCGACGGGGTACATCTTCCACGGCGCGTCCACCGAGCGCGCGAGTGGCCCGAAGAAGCGCATCATGAAGCCGCGCGCGTTCAGGTGCTTCTCGAGTTCAGCGTCGTTGAATCGACCTTGGCGCATCTGGAGGAACAGGCGAACGATGCCCACCAGGATGATCAGGTTCAAGGTCGCGATCAGGTACAAGAACCCGCCCGAGACGCTCGTGCCGATCAGCGTGCCGTAGTGGTGCAAGGAGGAGTGGGCGTTACGAACCTGGCTGCCGAGCGCTCGAGCGCCCAGTCCGAGCATCACCGTGAGGGCGAAGACGATGGTCGAGTGGCCGAGCGAGAAGAAGAAGCCCACCGACATCGGCCGCTTGCCCTCGGTCATGAACTTTCTCGTGGTGTTGTCGATGGCGGCGATGTGGTCGGCGTCAAAGGCGTGGCGCATGCCCAGGGTGTAGGCCAACACGCCCGTCCCCACGCCGAGCAACTTTCCGCTGCCCGCGCCGAAGTGTTGACTCGCGGCGTAGATGAGGATGCCCCAACCGGCCACGTGCAGGAAGACGATGAAGCCGAACATGCCGTAGAGACGGCGCCACTCCGAGGGGCTGAACGACGCCCGCAGCCGGGCTCGTCTGGAGGTTGGCACGTCGGTTACGGTGGCCATGCGCACACCTTAATAGGAGACGCTCCTAGTAAGGGGACTTATTTTGGCGAGCGGGTCATGCCTGATCGAGCGCCTCGCGCCACGAAGGAGTTGGCGATCTTCGCCGACGCCTCGTCGATCATCTCGTCGCCGAACATGACCGCACCCGTGTGCTGATCGTCGGTGGCGACCTTGTACGCGTCGAGGATGTCGAAGGACTTGTCGAAGAGTTCCTGGCTCGGTGAGTAGACCTCGTTCAAGACGAGGGCCTGGTCGGGCGTCAACGCCCACTTGCCGTCGAAGCCGTAGGACGCGGTGATCGTCGCCGCGAAGCGAAGCGCGTCGAGGTCGCGCACCTTGAGGAACGGGCCGTCGATGACGTGCAGGCCGTTCGCCCGTCCGGCCATCAAGATCTTCGAAAACACGTAGGTGAAGGGGTTTGACGGTGCCTCGTGGATCGTCTCGTCGATCGTCGTCACCGGCATCCCAATGGACGCGGCGAAGTCGGCCGGGCCAAAGACGATGGATTCGAGGCGAGGCGAGGCGGCGCAGATCTCCTCGACGTTGATAAGCCCCTCGGCCGTTTCGATCTGGGCTTCGATGCCGATGTGCCCCTGCGCCAAGCCGGCGTTCGCCTCGACTTGACTGAGCAAGAGATCGAGGGCCACGACGTCCGAGGCCCGACGGACCTTGGGGAGCATGACCTCGTCGAGACGCTCGCCGGCGCCACCCACGACCTCGATGACGTCGCCGTATGTCCACGGCGTGTCCCACGCGTTGACGCGCACGCACAGGACGCGATCGTCCCACTCGAGGCTTCGAATGGCGTTCACGACCTTGGCGCGCGCGGCCACCTTCTCGTTGGGCGCCACAGAGTCTTCGAGGTCGAGAAATGAGAAGTCGGCGGTCGCCGTTGGAGCCTTGGCGAGGAATCGATCGGAGGAACCGGGCGTTGAGAGACAAGAGCGACGTGGGAGGTGGCGTGAGCGCTGCGACATGCCGCCGAGCCTATGCGCGAGGCGCAACACGGTCGTAATATTGCCGCGACGTCCGACGCGGCGTGGCGCATGAAATGCCCTTTGACGAGGAAGTACGTTGCTGCGCTCCCCCGTCGATCCGGCACGCAACGGGCTCACCAAGTAGCCTGGACGGGTGACTGACGTCGAGCACTGGGTGCTTTCGACACTGCAGCCAGTGAGGGATCGACGCCACTATCGGTGGCTCTTTTCTTTTTTGGCCGTCGTGACGGTGTCCTTCGGTACCGTGGCGGCGATGCCCCGACCCGCGAGCGCCTCGAGTCTCACCAACGACCGCGCCAAGGCCAATATCTTGTTGAACCAGATCAACCGCACGGACGCGCAAATCGGTCGGCTCGGCGAGAAGTACGACCAGGCACTGATCAAGCTCCACGCCTTCAACACCGAAATCGCCAACACTAAGGCCACGGTCGCCGCGATCGAGAAGAACGTGACGAAGGGCAACACCCAGCTCCGTTCGGACGTGATCTTCTCCTACGTCACGAACGGCGGGTCGCAGAGCAACAATCCCCTCTTCACGAAGAACGCCTCCCAGGCGGGCGAGACCAACGTCTACTCTCAGCTCGCCGCCGGCAACATCAACACCACGATCGCGAACCTCAAGAGCAACCGCATCAAGCTGACCAGAGAGAAAGGCCAACTGGCCGCCGAGGACCGCCACGCTCGTTCGCTGACGCGTGACGCGGCCCACTCCCTGCACACCGCAAAAATCATCCAGAGCGGGCTCCACAACACCCTGGCCCACGTCAAGGGCCAGATCGCCATCTTCCTGAGCCAGGCCGAAGCTGCCGCGACAGCCGCCTCCGCGGCGACACTCAATAACGCGACGCCCGCCTCGAACGTCGTCCCTCCGCCACCCGACTCGAAGGCGAATATCGCGATTCGAGCGGCCGAGAGTTACATCGGCACGCCCTACGTCTGGGGCGGCGCCAGTCACTCGGGCGTCGACTGTTCGGGTCTCGTCATGCTGGCCTACGACGCGGCCGGAATCTACCTGCCGCACTACTCCGGCGCCCAGTACGACGACACGATGCGCGTGCCTCTCGTCGACATCCAGCCCGGCGACCTTCTCTTCTACGGCTACAACGGCGACGAGCACGTGGCGATGTACGTCGGGGGCGGTCAGATGATCGAAGCCGAGATGACCGGCACCCTCGTCCATATCGTTCCCGTTCGACTCGGGTACGGATTCGTAGGTCTCGGTCGCCCCCGCGGCTAGACGTGTCAGGCTTCCCCACTTCGTTTCACCTGGGCCCACTGGTCTTTCACACTTACGGTTTCGGCCTCGCCATCGCGGCCTACGTGGCCTTTCTCTACGCGCGCCGCCGTCTTCGTCGCGCGGACGTCAACGTCGAGCCGTTCACTCGCTACACGGTCTGGTTGATCGTGAGCGGTCTCATCGGCGCACGCCTCGCGAACGTCGCCACCAACTGGAGTTACTACAGCGGCCACCTGGGACGAATGATCGCGGTGTGGCAGGGTGGGCTCGCGAGCTTCGGCGGGATCGCCCTCGCCCTCGTCGTGGGTGTCATCCTCCAGCGCCGATGGTGGCCCGAGACGAAGCTCGTGGTCTTCACGGACGCCTTAGTACCCGCCCTCATCGCGGGCTGGGCCCTCGGTCGGGTCCTCGGACCGCAGTTCATGGTGGACGGTGGGGGTCACGTGACGACGCAGTGGTTCGGGATTCACTACGCCGGTCAAGTCGGCAAGCGCGTCCCGGTACCACTGATCCAAGGGGCGGAAGACGCACTCACCTGGCTGACGCTCCTTCTCGTTGAAAAGAAGCGTCGCACGTACACGGCGGGCGTCGTCACGGCGCTCGGCATGATCGTCTGGGGGCTCGTACGGGCACTGGACGAGCGTCTGCTCTTGGGTCAAGAGTCCCATAGCGGCTCGATTGGCGTGCAACTGGCGGGCGTCGCGCTGGCCCTCGCCGGCGTGATCACGCTGATCGTCCATCGGCCGCGCCGGGCTGACGTGCCTGCCACCACCACCTCGTCGAACTAGGTCAGCGAGTTCCATTCCGGCGTCGTGAGTTGGGCGAGTTGTTGGAGAGGATCGAGGTTCGAGCTCGAGATCGTGACGCGCTCGTCCGCGACGTAGGACACGTGGTCGAGACCCACTCGTCGCCAGGGCTGAAAGAGCGTTCGCGCCGGTGAAGGGTTCGAGTAGATCGGGCGAACCAACAAGTCCTCACTCGACGCCGCCACGACCAACACGGGTCGGTCCTTCGACTTGACGTCGGGCTGATCGCTGTCGGTCACGCCGAAAGGGACCTCGACCACGATCACCGCGCCCACGAGAGGATGCTCGACGTCGAATCGACTGGACTCAAGAGGGGTCAACAGGAGGCGACGGCGCTCCTCGCTCGGCGCCGGTACTGCACTCGTCGGCGCCGCGGTGCGAGTGTCGGGCCGAGAGGAGCCACCCTTCGCCTTCGTCGGTCGCGGCGGCCTCGCTGACGAGGCGCTCTTCTTCTTTCGCTTCTCGTCCTCGCGACGGAGTTTTCGTTGTTCACGAATCTCGGCGCTCACCTCTTTCGGCGCGGCCAGCACCGTGGGTGCCGCCACGTCGGGCAAGGTCGGTAACGACAGTTCTGGACGTTCTTCGAGTAGTCGACGACAGTGCGGAGCCGCTGGAAACGACGCGCCCACGGCGTGGGCCAGCACGGCCACGACGTCGTCGTTCGTCGAACCCGACGCCAGCAGTTGATCGACGGCGTCAGAGAGTTGCTCGTACGTGGGGCTGTCGGCGTGGTCGCCGAGAAGTTCGATCGTCGCTTCGAGGGGTGCGAGGGCCATCACTTCGAGGAGTCCTCGGACGGCCGCGATCGGCGCGGTCGTGGCGAACGCCGTGACGTCGCGGCGCTGTTGGAGCTGTCGGAGCGGGACCCCCACCACCGCGCTCACCTTGGCGTGGGCGCGAAGGTCGAGCGAATCGGCCGCCCGCAGTGTGACCTCGGGATCGATCTTGAGAAGCGCCGCGCGGACGATCGTGTTGGCGCTGGCGGACGTGTCGGTCATGAATCCTACTTCAGGAGGTGCTTGGCGACGACGACGCGCTGAACCTGGTTCGTGCCCTCGTAGATCTGGGTGATCTTCGCGTCGCGCATGAAGCGCTCGACCGGGAACTCCTTGGTGAAGCCGTAGCCGCCGAGCAGTTGGACCGCGTCGGTTGTGACGCTCATGGCCGTGTCCGACGCGAATGACTTCGCCGCGGCGCCGAGGTAACCGAGCGTGCCGTCGGGGTCGCCCGCGTCGATCGTCGAACACGCCCGGTAGACGAGGGCGCGCGCGGCCTCCGTGCGAATGGCCATGTCGGCCAACATGAATCGCAGTCCCTGGAGTTCACTGATGGGGGCGCCGAAGGCTTTTCTCCCCTTCATGTACTGACCCGCGTAGTCCACGGCGCCTTGGGCGATCCCCACGGCTTGGGCACCGATGGTCGGCCGAGAGCGGTCGAGCGTGTGCATGGCGATCTTGAAGCCGTCGCCCTCCTC
>DASZIH010000103.1:0-22441 GCA_035949355.1 Acidimicrobiales bacterium | reverse complement strand
CTACCGCACCACCACGACCGACGACGGCATCGGTGGTGAGTACGAGGGGAGCTTCACGGTGTGCTCCTTCTGGCTGGTGTCTGCCCTCGTGGAGATCGGCGAGCTCGACCAGGCGCGAACGAACTGCGAGAAGTTGGTCGGCGCCGCGAGTGCCCTTGGCCTCTTCGGTGAAGAACTCGATCCGAAGACCGCTCGACACCTCGGCAACTTCCCCCAGGCGCTCACGCACCTGTCCTTGATCAACGCCGTGCTCCACGTCATCGAGGCCGACCAGCGAGCCAGTGAATCATTGACGGGCGTAGCTGGTTCGCCCAGCTGGTGGAACGCGGCCGGAAAAGATGACCGCAGCACTACGATCATTTGATGCGTTAGGGTAAGGCCGCTTTTCCGTTCACGTTGCAAGTCTCTCACGACGCCTACTGAGGGCATTAGGCTTTTGATCAGGTACAAATCATGTTGGACCAAGCCAGCACTCAAGTTGAACCGGTCGCGATCGAAGAGCGGGCCCCGAGCCGAGACGCCGACAAGGCGGACCTCGTCGTCGTCGCGAACCGGCTGCCCGTGCAGCACGCCGCCGGCGCGAGCGCCGACGAATGGAAGCCGAGTCCGGGTGGTTTGGTCTCCGCGCTGACGTCAGTCCTTCAGAATCGAAACGGACTGTGGATCGGATGGCCCGGCACCTCAGAACACCGAGAGTTGCCCCTTACGTACGAGGGCATCCGACTGAAGGCCGTCGACATCACGAAGGAAGAGTACGAGAACTTCTACTTGGGATTCTCCAACGCCACGCTGTGGCCGCTCTACCACGACGCCATTCGCGCGCCGACGTTCCACCGACACTGGTGGCAGACCTACTCGGCGGTGAATCTGCGTTACGCGACGGCGATCGCCGAGTCCGTCGCCCCAGGGGGCACCGTATGGATTCACGACTACCAGTTGCAACTCGTCCCTCAGATGCTGCGCCAACTTCGCCCCGACGTGCGCATTGGGTTCTTCTTGCACATCCCGTTCCCACCGATCGAGCTCTTCATGCAGTTGCCCTGGCGTCGCGAGATCCTTACCGGGTTGCTCGGCGCGGACCTCATTGGCTTCCAAGTGCCGCAGGCGGCCTCCAACTTCTCAAGAATGGCGCGCCGTCAGTCGACGGCGACGGGAACGGACTCCGTGTTGGACCTCAACGGCCGCACCGTGCGCGTGGGCGCGTTCCCCATCTCGGTGGACTCAGAACAGATCATCGCGCTGGCCAACGACCCCGCAATTCGCGCTCGTGCGGTTGAGATAAAGAAGGGTCTCGGTGATCCGGAGTTGGTGCTCCTCGGCGTTGACCGCCTCGACTACACGAAGGGCATCCAACAACGCATCAAGGCCGTGTCCGAGCTCTTCGAGGACGGGTCACTGACGGCGGGGAAACACGTGATGGTCCAGGTGGCCGTGCCGAGTCGAGAGACCGACGCGCACTACGAACGAGAACGCCACAACCTCGAACAGGCCGTGAGCGAGATGAACGGCGAGTACGGCCAGGTCGGGAGCCCCGTCATCCACTACCTGCACCAGAACTTGCCCTTCGACGAACTCGTCGCGCTCTATCTCGTCGCGGACGTCATGATCGTGACGCCCTTTCGCGACGGCATGAACTTGGTGGCGAAGGAGTACGTGATGACACGCCGCGACCTCACCGGGCGGCTCGTGTTGAGCGAGTTCGCCGGTGCCGCCGCGGAACTTCGCGGCGCGTTCATGGTGAATCCACATGACCTCGAAGGCATCAAGGAGGCTATTCGCATGGCCGTGAACGCCGGACCGAAGGAGACGCGCGACCGAATGTCGCGGATGCGTCGTAAGACGTATCGGCGCGACGTCTACGACTGGGCCGAGTCGTTCCTCGAGGCACTTCAACAGACCAACAAGTAACGGCGATCCTTGGCGTAATCCGTCGCGTCGCGGGTGACGACGTCTCTAGAGTTCGTCGATGAGGTCGGCGACCGAGTTGATGACGCGCGTGGGTTGGTAGGAGTACTGCTCGATTTCGTCGCGTTGCGTGACACCTGAAAGGACGAGGATCGTCTCGACGCCAGCTTCGACACCGGCGATGATGTCGGTGTCCATGCGGTCGCCGATCATCACCGTTGACTTCGAGTGCGCGCCGAGAATGTTGAGCGCGTCCCTGATCATGACCGGATTGGGCTTTCCCACGAAGTAGGGCTTCACGCCCGTCGTGCTGTGAATGAGAGCGGCGAGCGCGCCACAGCCAGGCAAGAGACCTTCGGGCGACGTCCCGAACGTCTCTGGATTCGTGACGACGAACGAGCATCCCTGGTCGATGAGTCGTATGGCCGTCGTGATCTCGTCGAAGGAGTACTTCCAGGTCTCACCAAGGACGACGTAGTGGGGATTCACCGAGTCTTCGGTGTAGCCGACGTCGTGCAAGGCTTCGTGAAGGCTGTCCTCGCCGATGACGAACGCCCGACCCTTGGGTCGCTGGTCGTGGACGAACTGGGCGATGGCGCACGCTGACGTCCAGAGCTGGCCCTCAGAGACGTCGACGCCGAGCGACGCGAGTTTCTCGTGCAGCTGCCGAGGCGTAAAGAGGGAGTTATTGGTAAGGACGAGAAACGATCGATCGGTTGCTCGAAGTCGATCCAAAAACTTGTCGGCACCGGGGACCATGCGACCATCGTTAATCAGGACGCCGTCCATATCGCAAAGCCAACTAATGGCGGTGCTCACGTTATCCATCTTTCGGTTAAGAACACAAACTCTCTTCAGCACCAGCGAATGATCGCTCGTGACACCCTCTAACTTACCGGCCCCCAACCATGAATGAGCGTATGGACGGCATTACTTTGACCTCACGATGTCCTCTGGCTACGGCGTTCTGGTCGGAAAATCAAAATCCAGTTGACGCGCGAACTCCTCTCTCGGAGTTCGCGCGTCAACTGGATTGGTCGATACGTTGAGTGAAACTACTTAGTGATGGTTGTGTCCTTCGGATGAGCCTTGTCCGCCACCGCCAAATCCTTGATTGTTACCGCCGGGACCCTGGTTGCCACCGTCAGAGTCGTGGTCGCCGCCGTGCCCATTCTTCTGGGGCTCGGGGGTGAGGACGACGCCATGCTCGATGTTGACGCTGGTCGCCGCGAGTGTCAGCCCGTCTGTTGACAGCGTGCCTTCACCACTGATCTTCGCGCCGACGACGACGTCAGTCAACGAGGCGGGAGCTCCGTCTTTCGTGTACGTCGTGGTGGGGCCGACGACGATCGTAGCGGTCGTGCCGTGGTGCTTTTCGACGGTGATCGTGTCACCGCTAATGGCAGTGACCTTGCCGGACAGGTGCGCCAGCTCGATCTCGACGTTGAGTGCCGTCGTCGAGGCAGCTGAGCTGACTTCGACGCCGACGTTCGATCCAACGGCTAAGTCCGCAGCACTCAACGTCTGACCATCGTCCTTAAAGGTCGTGGTGGTCGTGAGCGTGAAGACCGTGGGCGTTGTCGCACCCTTGCCGAGGACCGTCAATGACGTTCCCGTGAACGCCGTGACGACACCGCGGAAGTTGTCCATCGTGCCCGCGGAGCCAATCTTGATCGAAAGGGCGTCGAGCGTCGTTTTGTTCGTGTCGATGGTTCCTTGCGCGACGATCTTGGTGCCGACCATCACGTTCGTCAAGGACCCTGGGGCGCCGCCGACGGTGTACGTAGTGGCCGTGCCGACGAGGATCGTGCGGCTAAATCCCTGGGGGTCGGTGATCGTGATGGTGTTGCCGCTCACTGCCGTGACCGTTCCGAAGAGCTCGGCGAGTTCAATGTTCACTGAGGCAGCGATGGTGGGGTCGGATGACGACGTCTGGATGTTCACGCGGTCACCGACGACCAATGAGGTAATCGTCGAGGGCGACTTGCCTTCTGTGTAGACCGTCGTGGTGTTGAGCGTGAAGGTCGTGGTCGTACCGCCCCAGGTCAACACGGTCACGGACGTTGGGGTGACGGCAGTCACGTAGCCACCAAGCCCCAGGTTCGCGTAGTCGAACGACGACATCTTGCCACTCGCGACGCCGCCGTTGTTGCCGTGGTCGTGGTGACCGGACGCCGACGCCAAGGACGCGCTCCCTACAGTCAACGTCATTCCGATGGCCAGCGCGCTTACCGATCGGCCCACTACTTTCATCGTTCTCGTATGCATAGTGTTCCCTCCGTTGGGTTCGTCCAAGATGTTCTCGAACAAATTCCAGTCTTCCAACAAAGATTGTGAGGTTCATGTGAGACGTCTGTGAGGGGACTTATGAGCATTGCCGACGTCGTGGACGCGCCGTCTGAAAATTCGGAACTCGTGCAAGCGAAGCGTTTTTCGCGTGGCAACGTGCGCGCCGTAGTTAGATTTTTGTTGCGCCGTTGACGAATCGGAACATGGCGGCCTCGCGGCGGCGAACCTGGAGTCCGAAGGTGACCATCGGCGAGAAACGCGCATCAGGTCGCGGCGCGCGTCGTGGTCGACGATCCGTCCGCTCAGCGTCTCACGTCACGCCACGGGAACCGGTGATCGCCCAGTGTTTGGAAGGCGACGTCCGGCGTCGACCCCCTCAAGGACCGCTGTTTTTTGCTTCAATTACCCATAAAGTGATGCACGAAATATCTAGCAAGGGGAGGTCCCAATGCCTGCAGTCACACCCGAGAAGTGGTCCGATCTCGCTCGATTCGACGTCGTTGACAGTGGCACGACGACGGAGCGATCCGTGAAGACGGTGACGACGGCGCCACGTGGTCTTGAGGGCGAAGGCTTCCCCGTACGCCGGGCGTTCGCCGGGCTCACCATGGAGGACTTGGATCCCTTTGTCCACATGGACCAGATGGGCGAAGTGAACTACGCGCCAGGTGAACCCAAGGGAACTCCGTGGCACCCACACCGTGGCTTCGAGACCGTGACGTACATGATCGACGGAACGTTCGAACATCAGGACTCGCACGGCGGCGGTGGACTCATTCAAAACGGCGCAACCCAGTGGATGACCGCCGGTAAGGGGATCTTGCACATCGAGACGCCACCAGAGGCGCTCGTCGTGTCCGGGGGCCTCTTCCACGGTATTCAGCTCTGGGTCAATCTCCCGGCGAAAGACAAGATGATCGCCCCCGCGTATCAAGGTCTCGAGGCGGATGACGTCGTCTTCGTGTCCTCTCCCGACGCGGAGTCCCTCGCCCGGATCATCGCGGGCAACATAGGAGGTCACCGCGGCCCTGGATCGACGCACACCCCGATGGCCATGACGCACGTCTCCGTCGCGCCGGGTGCGCGAATGGACCTGCCCTGGGACCCCTCGTTCAACGCGCT
Organism: Acidimicrobiales bacterium; assembly: GCA_035949355.1. Taxonomy (GTDB): domain Bacteria; phylum Actinomycetota; class Acidimicrobiia; order Acidimicrobiales; family RAAP-2; genus RAAP-2. Next base: position 17,125 of record DASZIH010000103.1, on the reverse strand, counting down.
GGTCTACGTGCTTGCCGGGACGGGCTACGTAGGAAGTGAGCGTCGCCCCATCGAGATGGGCCAGCTCGCCGCCTTCGGCCGCGGTGATTTCCTTCGTTTCGGTGCCGCCGACCAGCAAGACTCGCGCACAGTCAACATGGAGCTGCTCGTCCTCGGCGGCAAACCTATTGGAGAACCCGTCGAGCACTACGGACCGTTCGTGATGAACACGAGGGCGGAGATTGTCGAAGCCCTCCAGGACTTCGAAGCGGGTCGACTCGGTGTCATCCCGCCGAACGCGCTGATGCCCCACGTGCCCGATCCCAACCCGGTCAGAGTCGAACACACGGGCATATAGTTCCCGGCAACGGCGAGCGGATCGACGAATGCCGGACCGTCATCGTGTGCAGTTTGGCGCTGGTGAGGGAGACGTGAATGGGGAGCTTTCTCAGCGACGTTCGTGACATGCTCGTTCCCGTCAAGGGGTCGCCCCACGGACCCCTCGCGCCGCTACTCGTCGCGATGACGTGCGTGACGGGGCTCGTTGACGCTTTCAGTTACCTAGTCCTTGGTCACGTGTTCGTCGCGAACATGACCGGCAACATACTGTTCCTGGCGTTCGCTCTCGTGGGCGAACACGGTCTCTCCGTCGCGGCGTCGCTCGTTGCTCTAGGCACGTTCTTGATTGGCGCGGCGACGGGTGGCAAGCTCATCTCGACGATGAAAGACCATCGTGGTCAGTTGCTCGCAGTGTCGTCGTCGATCCAAGCGGTCTTCCTTGCCCTAGCCGTGGTGTTCGCCGTTCTCTCGTCGACACCGCTCCAAGGCTGGTACCGGTACGCGCTGATCATCGCCCTCGCACTCGCCATGGGAATTCAAAACGCCGCGTCTCGAAAACTGGCGGTCCCCGATCTCACGACCACGGTGCTGACCCTCACGATCACAGGGATTGGCGCCGACAGCGCACTCGTGGGCGGATCCGGCTCGAAGTCGGGACGTCGTCTCGTGGCGGTGGCGAGCATGCTGCTGGGCGCACTCGTCGGGGGAGCGTTGGTCCTGCACGTCCGAAGCTTTATCCCACTGGTCCTCGCCTTGGTCATCGTCGTGTCGGTGGCGGTTTCAATCGCGATTGCTGGTTCGTCGAACCCTGAGTGGACGTGACACGGCTCTCGACAGCTGTCGTCTCCGGGAGTTGGCGTGGCACCGCGCGTCACCGGTGTGCGGTACGACGTCGCGTCCGGCGACCCGTCGAGGCACGTAGTCTGTTCCCGAACGAGCATGGTTTGCTCTCCGTACGAAGGATGGGTCATGGACGACGGCACAATCTTGAAGCGCATAGAGAAATTGTCGAACGAAGAGCAAGAGCTTGAAGAGTCGCATCACGGCAAGCCACTCTCCCCGGAACAGCGCGAGAGACTGCGAGAAGTCGAGATCGAGTTGGATCAGGCGTACGATCTCTTGCGCCAACGTCGAGCTCGCCGCAGCGCGGGGCAAGATCCCAACGAGGCTGCCGTCCGTTCCGAAGGCGTCGTCGAGAACTATCTCCAGTAGGGAAGTTCGCCGCGTCGACCTCTCCAATCTGCACGAGGCGATGAGTCGAGAGCGCTTGCGACGTGCAGGCCTTTATAGGATTGTCGCGTGGATCTAGAGCTACGAGGTCGGGCGTTCCTCATCACCGGCGGCAGCGACGGGCTTGGACTCGGCCTGGCACAAAGGTTGGTCAGTGAAGGAGCGCGCGTCGCGGTGTGTGGCCGAGATCAAGAGCGACTCGATCGATCGCAAGAACTGTTGGGCTCGGACGCCCTCTGCTTTCGTGCCGACGTCACGAAGACCGACGAGCTGGACGCGTTCATTGACGCCACCCTCTCGCGCTTCGAACGGCTCGACGGCGCGGTGAACAACGCCGGTCGGACGGCTGGTGGGCCCGTCGCCGACTCCGATGACGACGTGTGGCGAGAGGACTACGAACTGAAGGTGATCTCTGCACTGCACGTCTCGCGTCGAGTATTGAGCGCTCTCGAACTGACCAGTGGCGCCCTCGTCAACGTGCTGGCGATCATGGCCCGTTCCCCGGGAGCGAACTCGACGCCGACAACGGCTTCGAGGTCGGCCGGTCTCGCGCTCACCAAAGCAATGGCCACCGAGGTCGGCCCGCGCGGCGTACGGGTCAACGCGATTCTCATCGGTCTCATCGCGTCGGGTCAGTGGCAACGTCGTGCGGCGGAGGCGAACATGGCGATGGCCGAGTACTACGAGAACATGGCCAAATCCTCGAAGATTCCCCTTGGTCGAGTGGGACGGACCGAAGAGTTCGCCGATCTCGCCACGTTCCTCCTCTCCCCGCGAGCCAGTTACATCACCGGCGTCGGTGTCAGCATCGACGGGGGATTGTCACCAGTCATCTAGCGCGTTCCGGATAAATGACCGTCGTCGTCCGATAGAAGAACGAACGCCGTTCCAGTTGATGATGCCATGGACGTCAACGTCCACGTCACGACGTCGACGGTCAGCCGACGCGACAACGAGAATTCACTCGATTCGACGCTCCTTACGTGCGCCACGCTGACCCGATATCTTAAGGAACACCATGTCGCCGCCGACCGATTCCTTGGCACTTGCCCTTGAACACGTCTCGGTTCACTTCGAGGGACTGCGCGCGTTAAGTGATGTCTCCTTCACCGTGTCGTCGGGCGAGATCGTGGGGATGATCGGACCCAACGGCGCGGGCAAGACGACCGCGTTCAACGTGGCGTGTGGGTTCATCAAGCCCACTGAGGGTCACGTGCTCTTTCCTAACCGTGGCCACACAAATCTGAAGCCCAGCAAACTCGCGCGAGCCGGCGTCGCGAGAACGCTGCAAGGGGTCGGGCTGTTCCCTCACTGCACGGTGCTGGAAAACGTGATGGCGGGGGGGCACGTTCGCGATCACGGCGGGTTCATTTCGGGATTCCTCTCGCTGCCGAGCGGCGTGCGGTCAGAACGAGCGCTTCGCTTCGACGCGATGGGCATGCTCGAACGCCTGGGCATTGCGAGCATGGCGGCGAGGCTGCCGTCGGCCATTCCCTACGGGGTCGGGAAGAAGGTGTCCGTGGCGCGCGCCTTGATGTGCGAGCCGACGCTTCTCCTTCTCGACGAACCGGCGTCGGGTCTCGACGAGGCCGAGCGCGAAGACTTCGCCTCTCTGATCACCGAGCTTCGCTCCACGATGGGCGTTTTGCTCGTGGAGCACGACATGGAGTTCGTGATGCCGCTCGTCGACCGATTGGTCGTATTGAACTTCGGCCAAGTCATCGCGACGGGCACCCCGGGCGAGGTTCGCGACAACGACGCTGTGATCGCGGCGTACCTCGGGGTCGACGAGTGATCGTCGTCGACGAGCTGTCGGTCTCCTACGGTGCCGTTCACGCGCTGCGCGACGTCTCGTTTCGAGCCGAGACCGGAATGATCACGGCCGTGCTCGGCGCGAACGGCGCGGGCAAGACGACGTTGCTGCGTACGATCAGCGGCCTCAAGGAGCCCTCGAGTGGGTCGATCACGTTCAACGACCATTCGCTGGGGCGCCAGAAGCCCGAGAACATCGCGCGACTCGGCGTGGGTCACGTGCCCGAGGGCCGCGGCGTGATCAGTGAGTTCACGGTCGAGGAGAACTTGCGCCTCGGCGCGATGATGGCCAAGGTCAATCTGTCGGACGGTCTGGACGAGCAGTACCAGCGATTCCCGGTTCTCGGGGAACGACGTAAGCAACACGCCGCGAAACTCTCGGGTGGCGAGCGCCAGATGCTGGCCATGGCGCGCGCGCTCATCGCCCAGCCGACCGTGCTGTTGCTCGATGAGCCGTCACTCGGACTCGCGCCCCAGGTCACGGCACAGCTCATGCACACGATCCTTGAACTGTGCGCGGCGAAAAGCCTGACCGTGATACTCGTCGAGCAGAACGCGTCGACCGCGCTTCGCATCGCCGACCGGGCCGTCGTTCTCTACCTCGGTCGCGTGGTGGCGAACGACGACGCTTCCACCATCGCCGATGACGAGGATCTGCGCCAGCACTATCTGGGCAAGGTCGAGTAGTGGATCCGATCCTTACCTCGAGAATCGCCTCGGACATCTTGGGGGGTCTCACCAACGGCATGATCTACGGCTTGGTCGCGCTCAGTCTGGTCTTGGTCTGGCGCTCGACTGGCATCCTCAACTTCGCCCAAGGCGCTATGCCCATGATCGCGACGTACCTCGGCATGGTGGTCTTCGCCCACCGCTTGGGCTACTGGCCGTTGGTGATCATCTCCATCGTGGCTGGATTCGCCGTGGGTGGCGTGACCGAGCGGGTGCTCGTCCGACATCTCTACGGAAAACCCGAGATCAACCCCATCGTGGTGATGGTCGGGTTCTTGATCGTGCTCGAAGGCGTCGCCGCGGCGATCTGGTCGACGACGCCGCGCGGGATACCCAATCCCTTCTCACCCATTGACTGGCAGCTCGGCGGAAAGCCGATCGCGCTCTCTCCCTTCAGTGTCTACGAGATCGTGACGGCGCTCGTCGTGATGACGGGCGTCGCCGTACTCTTTCGTTTCACGAAACTCGGACTGCAACTTCGAGCGTCGGCCCTGGCGCCCGAAGTCTCACGATTGCTCGGGGTGCGAGTGAGCCGGATGCTCACACTCGGTTGGATACTTTCGACGGGGGTCGGCACGATTTGCACCGTGCTCGTGGCGTCGAACTTCTTCACTGGATTGACGCCTCAAGTGATGGACGGCATCTTCGCGTTCGGTTTCATCGCCGCCGCGGTCGGAGGTCTCGACAGCCCCGTAGGCGCGATCGTCGCCGGCGTGTCGATGGGCATTGTCCTGCAGTTCGTGGGTGACTTCGTGAACTCGAACGCCATTATCATCACCGCGCTCATCATTCTCATCGTCTCACTGATGGTTCGCCCCAACGGACTCTTCACGAAGAGCACGGCGAGGCGCGTCTAATGCAGTGGCTCGGCGCTCGGCGTCGACTCGTCCTCGCGGCCGGATTGATCGCGACTGCGGTGGTCATCATCGCGGTGATCTCTTCGAACGCACGACACGCCGTAGCGCTGAGCGTGGCGCTCGCGGTGGCGATCGCCGGCGTCTCGACGCTCACCATCGGTGGCTTTCGAGAGGTCCACCCCGTACTCGCGCGCGCCACGCTCACCATCGTCGTCCTCGACGCCGCGCTCTTCGCCACGTACTTCTTCTCGTCCATCACGAACTTCAATCTGGCGATCGGCGCCGCGATGTCCATCACCTTGCTGGGTCTCTCCTTTCTCACCGGAGCGTCGGGGCAGATCTCGCTGGGCAACAGCGCGTTCATGGGCGTCGGTGCGCTCACTGTCGCCATCTGGGCGAATCATCACGCTACGACGCCGATGGCCGTCACGCTCTTGATCGCGGTCGCGTGTGGCACGTTCGTCGGACTGCTCTTGGGGCTTCCCGCGACGCGCCTTCGCGGTCCCTACCTGGCGGGCATGACCCTGGCCTTCGCGGTGGCCTTCACCGCGATCGTCAACTCTTTTACGTCGTGGACGGGGGGTGACGCGGGCCTACAGCTGCCCACCGCCGTGACGCCCCCGCACTGGCTGTCGGATTTCTTCAACGCCCAGACCTCGATACTTCGGGTCAACACGATGTGGCTCGCCGATATCACGATCGCCGTCACGGCCGTCGCGTTCTTCTTCATGTCGAACCTCTTCGCCAGCCGGACGGGACGCGCAATGCGCTTGGTGCGCGACAACGAAGTCGCCGCCGAACTGGTCGGCGTCTCACTCCCACGCGCTCGCGTGATTGCCTTCATGGTCTCGTCGGCGTACGCCGCCCTCGGGGGTGGGTTGTGGACCCTGATCAACAACTCGGTGCAGCCGCCAGCGTTTTCGCTGGCGCTCTCCATAACGATCTTGTCGCTCGTCGTCATCGGTGGCATTGGCACCATATCCGGGGCCCTCATCGGCGGCGTCATCTACGCGTACTCCAACAACGTCATCTCGTGGTTCACCCAGCACACGGGAATCAATCCGCAAGGTAATCTCGCCAGCCAGTTGCCCGGCATTGTCTTTGGGGGCTTGCTCATCCTCACGATGCTCTTCGCGCCGATGGGAATCGCGGGAGCCGTTCGACGCCTTTGGACGCGACGCCAAGCGCGAAAACCGGTGTGACTTGCATTGAACTCTCCGCACACCTACGCTCACCCTTCAGGAATGACTAAGGGGGGAATTAGACATGAGTAGGACTCACACGCGCCGTCTCGCCGCTACCGGCTCGGCGCTGTTGCTCTGCACGGCGCTCGTCATGGCTGGCGGGGTCGTCGTCAACGCGGGAGCGGCAACGCACACGCCGGGCGTCACTGCCAATCAGATAACCATCGGGGCCACCGTGCCGCTGACGGGTATCGCCTCGAACGGTTACAACGAGGTCGCCAAGGCCGCTGACGCCGTGTTCAAGTACGTGAATAGTAAGGGTGGCATCAACCACCGCAAGATCAAGTACTTGTTGAGGGACGACTGTTACGGAACACCCGGCTTCGGTTGCACCGGCACGCCCAGCACCGTGACCCAGACGCACGCCCTGCTCTCGGTACCGGTCTTCGCGACGGTTGGCTCCTTGGGTACGCCAACGCAGGACTCGGTGCGCTCACTGCTCAAGTCCAACGGCGTGCCGCAACTCTTCGTCAACTCCGGCTCGAGGGACTGGAACAATCCCACGACCTACCCCGGACTCTTCGGCTGGCAGACCAGCTACAACGAAGAGAGCAAGATCTTCGCCAAGTACATCAACGCCACCTACCCAGGCGCGAACGTGTGCTTCCTTGGACAAGGTGACGACTTCGGTGCAGATGGTCTGGCCGGCCTGGTGGCCGGTGGCGTGACGCCCTCCGACAGTCAGCTCTACAGTGTCGGCGCCCTCGTCGTGACCTCAGGTGCGTCCCTCGCGCCCTACATCGCGCGATTCCAAACCGACAAGTGCACGGTCGTCGTCCTCGACACGATCCCCGGGGCGACGGACGCGGCGCTCGGCGCCGCTTTGCAACTCGGCTACACGACCCACTGGGTGATCTCGAGCGTTGGTTCGGACCCCGCGACGGTCTTCGCGCCGCTGGCGGCGAAGGGCCTCACGACGGACCCCGAGGTTGGCGCGGTCTCCTTCAGCTTCCTTCCGACATCAGGGAGCAGCAGTGCGTGGATCCCCTGGATGCGTAAAGTGCTCACCGCCGACGGCTCACAGTTCCCGAACTTCAATTCCGCGACGACGTTGGACGGCAACATGGAGTACGGCATCGGTTGGGGGGTGGCCTTCGTTGAAGCCCTCAAGGCTTCGGGTAAGTCGTTCACGCGAGCGAGCTTCCTCAAGACGCTGACGAGCATGACGTTCTCGCAGACACCGTCACTGACGCCACTTCGCTACACGACCACCGACCACCAAGGCCTGAACGGTGGCTACCTCGTGACCATAACGAGCGCGACCTCGGCCAAGCCGATCGACGGCAAGATCTACACGACGGACAGCACCTCGACCGGACCAGTCGTCTCGGCCAAGAAGCTCAGTAGCGGGATTCCGTCCTGGCTTAAGTAGTCGGCGCGCCGCTGAAGAAGAGCTCGAAAGCTCGGGCTCTTCTTCAGCGGCCGCTTCGACTCAGTTCGTGGAAGAGTTCACCGACCTTGGTCGCGACGTCCGACGCGGTGGCGTACGCGAGAAGGCGAGCACCGGCTCGACCGTGCAGGTGCGCGGCGAGCGCCGCGGCGTCCAATGGTTCGTGTCCGCGCGCGACGGTCGCCGCGATGAGTCCCGATAGAACGTCACCGGTTCCCGCGGTCGCGAGCGTCGGCGTTCCCGACGTCACCACTCTGAGTACTCCCGTGGGACTCGCGACCACCGTCACGGGTCCCTTCAGCAGCACGACGCAGCCGGTGGTGCGCGCGAGCTCTCGCACGTCATCGAGCCGGTTCGGTCCAAGAGGGCGGCCAGTGAGTCGCGCGAATTCGCCTTCGTGAGGCGTGAGCACCCAGGATCCGTCACGCGGCGAGAGCTGATCGATAAGTGTCCGGTCGAGTCCGTCGGCGTCGAGGACGACGGGGCACGTCACGTTGGCGAGGCGCTCGCGCAACCACGAGGCGGCGTCGGGTCCAAGACCTGGCCCCGCCACCACCGCGCGAGCGCGCGGGTCCACCGGGGACGCGCTCGCGTGCACGACCTCGGGAGGAAGTCGGACCGACGGGGCGACGTCGCCGCGACTCTCAAGTCGGATCATCGACGCGCCGCCGGCGAGCGCGCCGCGAAGGACAAGTTCCGCCGCGCCGGGCATGAGTGGAGAACCTACGAGGGCCTGGACGGCGTGCGTCCACTTGTGATCGTCGCGCTGCGACGTGATGAGAGCGGCGAGATCGCTGTCCTCCAGGAGACCGTCATCGTAAGTGGTCACAATGCCCAGTCCCGCGAAGTGAAGTGCGCCCATGAAACTGGCCGAAGGTCCGGCAAGGTGAGCGGGCTTCAACGCGCCTAACGCGATCGTGGCACTGGCGACCATTGGCTCGCCGAGTAACGCTCCGGAGTCGGCGTCGACGCCCGAGGGAAGGTCGACGGCGAGTACGAGCGTGTCGATCGAGACCTTGGGAGCGATGAACGGCCGCGAGCAACCGAGACCAAAGGCGGCGTCGATGACGAGGTCGTACCCGTCAAACTGAGCCGGGAGATTGTTCCACCCAACGAGGCGCACCTGTGCGCCGCGAGCCGTCAACCACGACGCGGCAACGCGCCCGTCGGCACCGTTCAGTCCGGGGCCGACCATGACGGCGACGCGCTTGCCGTAACACGATCGAAGGAGTCGTTTCGCCTGGAGCGCAACGGCGGTGCCGGCCAGGTCAACGAGGGCGTCGACGCCGCGTCGTGCGACGGCTCGCGCGTCGGCGTCGCGCATTGCGTCACTGGCCAAGAGGGGGATCACGCGCCCTCGGCGGTCGTTCGCGCCGTCGCACCCATTGCTGTGTTGGTCAGCACTGGAACGACCGCGACGCCCACGAGCGAGAGCTACTCAACGACGCTCGCGCAGTGCAGGCACTTCGTGGCGGCCGCGGGAAGGTCGCTCGAGAGACACTCGGGGCACGTCTTGGTCGCGGCGGGCGCGCCAAAAACGGAGTTGCCCTGACGGGCCATGTACGAGCGGTACGGCACGACGAGGATGAAGTAGATGACCGCCATGAAGATCACGAAGTAGACGATCGCCGCGATGAACGAACCTAGGGCGATGAATTGGCCGTTCAGTGTCCATCCGAGGCCCGGTCCCTTCGAGGTGTTTCCCGCGAGGGCATTGATCAGCGGCGTCACGATGTTGCCGGTGAAGGAGTGGATCAGGGTGCTGAACGCCAGTGCGACGACCAGTCCAACGGCGATGATAATGAGGTCTCCTCGCATGAGGAAGTTCTTGAAGCCCTTGAGCATGGTGCCTCCGGTTCGACGTGTACTTCGAGATTATCGAGTCGAGTGTGGAGTGGCGAATGGCTCTCAACGTGCCCCGTGCTCGCCGTCTCACTTCGATCGCGACGTGTCGCTGTCGAGGCGTCCTCTAGGACGTCGGCGTGACGATGCTCGTGATGGTGCTCACGATCTCGTGCGCGCTGGCCCCAGGACCGAAGACCGCGGCAACGCCGAGCGCCTTAAGTTCGTCCAGGTCCCGGGGCGGCACGATGCCCCCGAGCACCACGGGGATATCCGAGCCACGCTCTCGCAACGCGTCCACCACGAGCGGCGCCAGCGTCATGTGCGCGCCGGACAGCATCGAAAGACCGACCACGTCAACGTCTTCTTGGATGGCCGCCGACGCGACCGTCTCGGGAGTCTGAAAGAGCCCGGTGTAGACGACTTCCATCCCCGCGTCACGCAGCAGGCGCGCGACGACCTTGATGCCTCGATCGTGACCGTCGAGACCGACCTTGGCGACCAGTACGCGCAGGCTCACAGCGAGGGGACTTCGACGTGGCGTCCGAAGACGCCCACGAGCGCGTTCATCATCTCGCCGACGGTGGCGTACGTCTTCGCGGCGTCGATGAGAGCGGGCATGAGATTGACGTCGGGATCGCTCGCTTCTGCACGCAGGCGTTCGAGCGCGCGGCCCACCTGCTCACCGTCGCGGTCGTGGCGAACCTTCTCGAGTCGACGCAGCTGCTTCTGCTCGTCTTCGTGAGTGATACGCAACGTGGCCATGTCCTCCTCGTCGTTGCCCTCGAGGAACTCATTGACGCCCACGATGACGCGTTCGCCCGAGTTGAAGGAGCGCTCGAGTTCGTAGGCCGAATCGGCGATACGACCTTGGAACCAGTTCTCCTCGATGCCGCGGACGCAACCCTCGAGCATGGAGCCTTCACCCATCTTGGCGATCTGGGCAAAGATGACCTCAGCCTCACGCTCCATCTCGTCGGTCAACTCCTCGATGAACCAAGAACCGCCCAGCGGATCAGCCACGTTGGTGACGTTGGTTTCGTGAGCGATGATCTGCTGGGTGCGCAGCGCGATGCGCGCCGCCTTCTCTGAGGGAAGGGCGAGAGCCTCGTCCATTGAGTTCGTGTGCAGTGACTGCGTGCCGCCGAGCACCCCGGCCAGCGCTTCGATCGCTGTTCTTGCGATGTTGATCTCGGGCTGTTGCGCCGTGAGCGACACGCCAGCCGTCTGGGTGTGAAAGCGCAACTGCCAGGAGCGCTCGTCGGCGGCACCATAGTGCTCTCTCATCCATTTCGCCCAGATCCTTCGCGCGGCACGGTACTTGGCTATCTCTTCGAAGAAGTCGATATGCGCGTTGAAGAAGAAGGACAGGCGTGGCGCGACGGCGTCGACACCGAGACCGGCTTGACCAGCGAGTTCAACGTAGGCGAAGCCGTTCGCCAGGGTGAAGGCGAGTTCCTCCGCGGCCGTCGAGCCAGCCTCACGTATGTGGTAACCCGAGACCGATATTGAGTTCCACTTGGGCATCTCCGCGGCCGTAAAGGCGATGGTGTCTCGAACGAGTCGCATCGATTGACGCGGCGGGAACACGAACTCCTTTTGCGCCTGGTACTCCTTCAAGATGTCGTTCTGTAGGGTGCCGCCGAGCCGAGCGCGAGCAACCCCAGACTCTTCGGCCTGGGCGACGAAGAGGGCCAGCATCACGGCTGCGGGGGAGTTGATGGTCATCGACGTCGTGATCGAGGCGAGGTCGATCCCCTCGAAGAGGTCGCGGACGTCGGCGAGAGAGTCAATCGCGACGCCGCAACGTCCCACCTCACCGAGGGACATCGGGTCATCGGAGTCCAGTCCCAAGAGCGTGGGCATGTCGAAGGCCGTCGACAGCCCCGTGCCGCCGGATCGGATGATCTCGCGAAAGCGTGCGTTGGTGTCCGTTGCCGTGCCGAAGCCCGCGAACATCCGCATGGTCCAGAGTTTGGTGCGGTACATCGAGGAGTGCACGCCCCGGGTGTAGGGATAGACCCCAGGGAACTCGGCGTCGCTGGGGCCGTACACCGGCGCGAGGGGGATGCCCGACATGGTGGTGAAGCGTCCCGGTCGAATCGGCGCGGCGTGAAAGAGGCGGCGCCAGCGTTCCTGGGCACTCTCTGCAGTCACGTGGTACCTCCTACGTTGAGAACGCGGTTCCAGACCAGCATAGAGTTCGCCAAACCGTCGATTTCGTCGTGATTGACGGTCACGGTCGCCGTCGCCACCTCGCGTCGTCGAACAACGGGCCGTTTGTACGCTCTCGAGACCCGGGCGTCGGTCGGGGCGACTAGTGGTGCAAGCGAAGGTACATCAGCGCAAGGGCCAGCGCGAAGGTGGCCCAGCAAAGTCCTCGAAGCGCACGCTCGAAGGGCGCGAGCATCGACTCACTTGTGATGGGGACCCGGGTTCCGTCGAGTAGTTCTTGGACCCCATCGACCGACGCGGTGCGCCGGCGAAGTTCTCGGGCTGGCGAGGAGAGTACGCGTTGCGTGTGCGAGACGAACGCGGCGAAGGCCGCCGCCAAGAGTGCGGGAACGCTGAGGTTCGCGTGTTGGGCGTAGTACGCAGTGAGCAACGGGAACGCCCCCCAGCCAAGAGCGAAAACCGCGTCGGTGTGAAGACGCGCGTGAAAGAGTTCGAGGTTGTAGCCCAGCGCGACCGTGACGCCCACCGCGATGAAGAGAGCGAGGTACGGGCTCACGAGGAAGAGGCCGACGACGCCGAGAGCGACGGCACCGCCCAGGCCCACGCTCGACGCCACGACCAGCTGCCACGTGGGAATTGACGTCGAGAGGGGCCGGCCCTGCAGTTCATCGAGAGCGTGCGCGCCCACGCCCACGGCCAAGAAGAACGCCGCCACCGTGACCAAGAGGCGAGCGCTGTTCACCGGGCCCGCGAGACACGCCCCGACGACCACGAAAGAGAGATGCATCATCGTGTACGGCGGGTGTAGGAGTGTCCACCAATCCCGCTGCCACTTTCGAGTGAGGGCCTTCGGTTGCGCGTAGAAGGCGGGTCCGTTCTCGGCTACCTTCTTCGCGTTGGATTTGAAGATCGTCATCGTGTCCGGTAGCCCCAGGTGACAACGCCGCCGCCCACACTCATCGATCGGTGCTCCACGTGCTCGATGCCGGCGTGCTCCCACGCCCGTAACAGCCAGTGCAAAGGGTACTTCTTGTAGTGCGAGGAGATGCTCGGTCCGAGGAATCGCCCGACGTCCCACCAACCCTTTCCTCCCGTGAGGTAGCCAGCGACCGGCAAGATCGCGCGGGTGTAGATCCACCACGCGAGGCGCCAGCCGATTGCCGAGGGAACGCCGAACTCGAGACTGGCGATCGGTCCGCCGGGCTTCACGACTCGCGCGAGTTCAGCCAGGGTCGCTTGGGGATCCTCGACGTAGCGAAGAAGATACGTGAAAGTGAGCGCGTCAAACGTTGCGTCCGCGAAGGGCAGTTGCTCACCGCGACCCAACACGAGGGACACCCGGCCGGCGAGTTTCGATGATCCCATGTTGGCTTTGCCTTCGCGAAGCATCTCCTCGCTGAGATCGAGTCCGACGACCCGCGCCGTTGAGCGCTTCGCCAGCGCTTTTGTCACGGCGCCCGGACCGCAGGCGACGTCCAAGACGAGTTTGGGATCGGATCCCACCACGTGATCGAGCATCGCCGACCGCCAACGGCGGTCTTGGCCAAATGAGAGAAGAGCGGCGAGGAGGTTGTAGCGAGAGGGAAGGGGAGCGAACAGTGCGCGAGAAAAGAGATTGGGCGTCGATCTCGAGGCCGTTACTTTGCGGTTCTGCGACGTCACGCGCACACCTTCGATCGACGAGCGTCGCTCGCGCTCGTGAGGATGAAGCTATCGGGACCCATCGGTGAAGCCATCTCTATGCTCCCAAGTTGCGTTGACGTCAGCGTATTCGTACGGATGAAGTTCGCGCGCGTCACGTCGACTATTGCTTCGCGGAGCGACTTCGTCCAGGTGGCACGATTCGGGCGAGGGCGTCTTCCAGGTGTCCAGTCGCGACGTCATCGAAGCGGTGGCGCACGCAAACTATGCTGAGACTCTATTTCGAAACTGAGATGAGAAAGCGCTGAATCGAGTCCCCGTTGAGCGACTTCGCCGAGCGAGGAGACTCAACGGTGGTGCCAGAAGCGTTGCGGGCTGAGTCCCCAGGTCGATCGATTCAGGGCCGTCCACGTGGGCGCTAGCCGGCTCGCGGAGATTTTTGCACTGATGGCGAAGTACGAACGCGAAAGTCCTCACGGTCTCTCTCTCTGCACGGTCGCCGCGGAGGTGACCGAGTTGAGCGGTGCCGGCATCACGCTCTCTTCGTCCGAAGATCTGAAATCAAAGTGGTGTACGAGCAACAAGATCGCCCAAGATCTCATGGACCTCGAACTTCTGTTGGGTGAAGGACCGGCCGATGACGCAAATCGCAGTGGCGTCGCCAATGAGGAGTCCAACTTGTTGTCGCCCGAGAGTACGCGATGGATGCTCTACGCGCCGGAAGCGGCCGCCCTCGGTGCGCGCGCGGTGTTCGGCTTTCCGGTTCGCATCGGTGGCGTTCGCTTCGGCGCGTTGAGCCTCTTTCGCGACGAGCCGGGAACCTTGAGTGACGCGCAGTCGTCGGACGCGTACCTTATGGCGTCAGTGATCGGGCGGGCCATTCTGGCGATGCAAGCGGGTGCGCCGCCCGGGGGATTGGCCGGGGAACTCGAGGGCCAGTCGACGTTCGACTTTGCGGTCCATCAGGCCGCGGGCATGCTGGCGGTGCAGGGGTCCCTTTCGGTGAGGGACGCGCTCGTCGCCCTTCGTGCGCACGCTTTCGCGACAAACTGTGTACCTTCGGAGCTCGCAGAACGTGTGGTGCTCCGTCAGGTTCATATCGATCCAGTGACCGGTACCTGGCGAGATGAAATGGGGCGCGAAGACAGTTGAGAGCGATAATCTTGAGTGCATTGGACGTGCAAGGCTTGCTGTCGGCGACTTCCGTCGTCAGCGGGGTCAGAAACAGGTGGATTCATGGGTAGAGAGTCCCTCCTCATAGCGACCCTCGTCGAACTAGCGGACAACCTTGTTGACCACTACGACGTCATCGACGTGCTCACCGTGTTGAGCGGTCGGTGCGTTGAAGCAATGGACGTCGACGCCGCCGGCGTGATGTTGGCTTCGCCTGGTGGGGAACTTCAGTTCGTGGCCTCTTCGAGTGAGTCGATGCGCGTGCTCGAGCTCTTCCAGATTCAGGCTGATGAGGGACCTTGCGTCGACTGTTTTCGAAGTGGCAGCGGAATCATCAATCAATCGCTGAGTGAGGCCGATGGTCGATGGCCGCGCTTCACGCCGCGGGCGCTCGCCCAGGGATTCCGCTCGGTGCACAGTCTCCCGCTGCGCCTTCGCGGGCGAACCATCGGTGCGTTGAATCTCTTTCGAACGACGCAGGGTCTCATGAGCACCGATGACGTCGTCGTCGCTCAAGGTTTGGCGGACGTGGCGACCATTGCGATTCTCCAGCACCGTTCGTCCTTGGACGCCCATACGCTCAACGAACAGTTGAGTAACGCTCTCAACAGTCGCATCGTCATCGAGCAGGCCAAAGGGATCATCAGCCAGGCGACCGACAGCGACATGGATCAAGCCTTCAGTCGCCTGCGTTCGCACGCCCGAAACCACAATTTGGGCCTCACTGAGGTGGCCTCAGGACTCGTGGAGGGAACGCTCAAACCGGGGGACCTCGACCAACGAAAGGCACCTCGTTGACATTGAACACTCGTCGGGTGAGGAACTACGTCGCGGCCCGCGAAGCGTCTCTTCGCGCTGCGGTGGAATGGGCTCTGGAGACCCTTACTCAGTTCGTCGAGACTCGGGTGGACCTCTTTGGCCGAGCCAAGCGGGCACTTACGAATGGCGTTGTTCATCAGGGTAGTAAGTCATTACGACGCCGTGAAACTTCCAGCACCACGGTGAGGGGAGTGGTACTGTCCACTTAGGACGTCCAGACCTCGCATCCTTCTCGCTTGACGTTTCGTCGAGCCAGTCAGAAGAAGGAACTGTATGGGTCTACCTGGAATGGTTCTCAGCGCAATCGCCGCGGCGGCTGGCGCAATCATGTATTGGGCCGTGACCTACCAAGGCACTGGCTTTCGTCTCTCAACCGTGGGTCTCATCCTGATGATCGCTGGCGCGGCCGGATTCGTCGTGTCGTCGATCATCTTCGGTATGTCGCGCCAGTCGGTCGGAGCTGGACGCCACACGATGGACCGCCAAGTCGTCGACAGCGCCGGCCAGACGAGTTCTGTCCACGAGGAGACGAATGGGTAGTCCGTACGTTCGAGTTTGACGACGTAAGGAAATCTCAACGAACGATGAAGATTTCAAGGTTGTGCCGGGGCGAACGTCCCTGTACGTGAAAGAAGAGGGCTCAGCATGACGATGAAAGATAAGGCGAAGAACTTCTTGCAGATTGCGAGGGGAAGAGCGAAGCAGACGGCGGGCAGCGCCCTTGGGAACCCCGACCTCGGGGCGGAAGGTCGCCGCGACGAGAGGACCGGTGATCTCAAGCAGGCGGGCGAGAAGGTCAAGGATGCTTTTAGAAAGCGCTGACCCCGACGATAGCCCTGACGCCGTCGAGGACCTCACGAGCGCGTCTCCTTCGATGCACTTGGTTGACCCCGAGTTCGAGAACAGCCCATTGCACGACGACGTCGAGCGCCTCATTCAGATCGCCGCACAACTGTTTGCGGCGATCGAGCGCCAGATACACCGCATCGAGGACGACCTCACCTTCACCTCGGGCAAGAACATGGTCGCGGGTGGTCAGACCATGTTCAAGGAGCAACTAATCCGAACGGCGCAAGCACTTGACGCGTCTCTCCAAGAGATTGCCCGGCACCTCGGTGAACGAGAGGACGAACTGTCTGAGTCTCCACGCAACGGACAGAGCAGGTTCCTCGACTACTTCTAGTAAGCGACTCGTCTCGGCGGCTCGCCTCAGCACCGGCGAAGCGCCGTTGGGTGCGGCCCGAAAGGCACTACGTCTCGTCGTTGTTGAACTCTCGTAGCGATTCGTGGTGGGCGACCTGACTCTCGACGCGTTCGATGAGCTCCGCGTCCTCGGCTTTCTCAATGTGCACCAAAAGGTCGTCGGCATTCGGCGATGCTCGGATGAGTTCATCGAGCTTGAGCTGGAGGGCGGTCTGCTGACGACTCTGCGTGTGCTGGATGACGAACAGCATGACCAGCGTGATCGAATTGGCCACCGTCGAGAACACCATCTGCCACTTTCCCGGAAAGCCGCCGATGGCTGAGACGAGAATGAAGATGAGGAGGGCAACGGTGGCGACGACGGCCGCACTCGCGCGTGACGTGAGGTCGCCCACCCAATGGAGCGCGCGACTGAAACGTTGTGGAATTGCAGAACTCTCCATAGTTTCTCCAATGGCTTTGGGCGTCTTCGTTCAAGAAGCGCTGGCGAGTTTCGCCGGATCAAGCAAACTTTTCGTCTGGCGCCGGCCCCTCAGGTCCACCACTGATTCGCGTGGGTAGCCAGTGAGCGGCGTACATCAAAGTTTATCGGGTTGACTTGAGTGGTGAACTCGACCGACGAAGGACTACCGCGGTAGGCCGTCAGCAATTTCGAGGGCGAGTAGTGGCGCCGACGCCTTGTTGAGGCACTC
>DASZIH010000102.1:0-22238 GCA_035949355.1 Acidimicrobiales bacterium | reverse complement strand
TCGCACGGGCAAGGAGTTAGAGAATCCCGTACTTCAACTCGAAGGTCGCGTCACCTTCGTCGATGGTCTCCTCGCGACGGCGGTCCTGGTCGGGCTCCTGCTCAACGCCGCGTTCCACGCTTGGTGGGCCGATCCTCTTGCGGGCTACGTCATCGTGTTCTACGGCCTCAAGGAGTCGGTGACGATCTTCTCATCCAAGGATTGACGCCGATCGCGAGATCGACACGTTCCAGCGATTCTCTACAATCATTGGCGATTGGCACCGGGCAACGTCAGTCGCGGGCAATGGAGGAGCACTCCCCCTGGAGGCAGGAGCAAAGACGAAGCAGACCGGTCGCAGCGTTGACCCGAGGAGTATGTTCGGTTAGCCTAACCTAAATGAAATCGCTGGTGCGAACTTCACCGCTCCAACGAGCCCTAGGACCAGGGTATTTCACAGTAGGGTCACCCTTCTCGTGAGCGTCAAAACCCCTCTCCACAGGCGCTCATCTCCGCAACGGGCGACACGTCTTGTCCCGGAAGGCTCGGCGAGCGCTTTCAGAACGTCGGGCGCGGCGTTCGTTACCGTCGTGTTGGCGTCAATCATGCTCGCCGCCTGCGGCGCTTCGTCGAACCATGGGAACGGAGTAACGCTCACCCTCTACAGCGGCCAGCACGTGCAGACCACTGACGCGCTCGTCGCAAGCTTCGAGAAGTCCAACCCGACCATCAGCGTCGCGGTTCGAAGCAACGACGAGGCTACGTTCGACGCACAGATCGTCGCCGAAGGTTCGCGCTCCCCGGCCGACGTCTTTTTTAGTGAGAACTCACCCGCTCTCGAGTATCTCCAGCAAAAGGGACTCCTCGCGAAGGTAAACGCTGGAACGCTCGCGAAGACGACGTCAAAGTACAACTCTCCTTCAGGCGACTGGGTGGGCGTCTCCGCGCGCGTGAGCGTCCTCATCTACAACCCCCGCCTCATAAAGAAGAGTGCGCTGCCAACGAGCGTGTTGCAACTGGCCAGTCCGAGGTACAAGGACAAGCTGGCGTTCGCCCCCGGTGAGACCGACTTTCAACCCATTGTCACGTCGGTGATCAATACGTACGGCACCACCGCCACGAAGAAGTGGCTGAACGGAATGAAGGCCAACGCCACCAGTCATCTCTATCCCAACAACGAGACCGTCACCAATGACGTCAATCGCGGTCTCGTGGCCTTTGGCGTGATCGACCAGTACTACTGGTACCGACTGCGCGCGCAGCTCGGTCGGTCCAACACGCATTCGAAGATCGCCTTCTTCTCTCCGCACGATCCGGGCTACGTCATCGACGTCTCGGGCGCCGCCGTCTTGAAATCGTCCACCCACCAGGCGGCCGCGCAGAAGTTCTTGGCGTTCCTCGTCTCGGCCAAAGGTCAAGAGATCATCGCTCACTCCATCAGCTTCGAGTACCCCATCGCGTCGAGCGTCTCGACGGCACAACCGGAGACGCCGTTCCGAGACCTCCAGCCCTCTCCCATCGACGTCGCGCAACTCGGTACGGGTCAGCGCGCGGTGGCACTCCTTCGAGAGGTCCAACTGCTGTGACGCCGCTCACTCTCGTCCGGTCTCGCGCGAAGCGACGAGTCGTCGTATGACGCTCGCTCCTCTCGACCACCGTGGTGAGCTGACGACCGCCGACGGGCGCACGAGCGTCGCCCCGCGACGACGACCACGCCCAAAGACGCTGCTCGTCCTCAGCGTCGTCGTCGTCGCGGCACTCGCGCTCCCGCTCGCCTTTTTGCTCACGGAGGCGACCAACGCAGGCGCGTCCAACATCTGGCACCTCATCTGGCGCACATTGAGCGCGACGTTGCTGTGGAACACGGTGCGCCTGACTGTCGTCGTCACGGCGCTGTGCGCCGTCATCGGGACACTCACCGCGTACTGCGTGGAACGCACGGATCTTCCGTTTCGACACGTGTGGGCCGTCCTCGTCGTCATACCGTTCGCGATTCCCGATTTCGTCGTCAGTTTCGGTTGGTCGTCGCTCTCGACGTGGGTGAGCGGGTACCGCGGCGCCGTACTCGTCATGACACTCGCGGTCTATCCCCTCGTCTACCTACCCGTCGCCGCGAGCCTTCGAGGCGCTGACCCCGGTCAAGAAGAGATCGCGCGCAGCCTGGGCGCGAGTCGACTTTCTACGTTCGTTCGCGTCACCCTTGCCCAAGCGAGGCGGGCAATACTCGGCGGCTGTCTCCTCGTCGCGCTCGTGATCTTGGCCGAGTACGGCGCGTTCGAGATCCTGGGCTACCCGACGTTCACGACGGTGATCTTCAGCGAGTTCTCCGTGGGCTTCGACACGGCGTCGGCGTGCGCCCTCTCCCTCGTCTTGGTCTTGCTCTCACTGGTCGTGATGGTCGGTGAGAGTTCCGTTCGTGGAGCCGGTCACGTCACTCGAGGGGGCCCAGGAGTGCAGCGCGTGATGACGCGACGCCTTCTCGGAAGGATGAAGTGGCCCGTCGTCCTCGGCTTCACCGTGCTCGTCGCGGGTGCGCTCGGTGTCCCCGTCGGTTCGTCGATCTACTGGATGTTCCAAGGTGGCGCCCACGCGCTCGGCGGCGTGTCGCTGGTATCGGCGTCGCTCTACACGGCCGGTTACAGCGCCGCCGCCGCGTTCGTGGCGACGTTGATGGCCCTCCCGGTCGCTCTCCTCGTCGTACGCCGTCCTACGAGAGTGCACCGACTCCTGACGCGAACGACGTTCCTCGTCTTGGCGATGCCGGGCTTGGTCGTCGCCCTCGCGCTCTCCTACTTCTCCGAGCACTACCTCAATGGCTTCGCGTACCAATCGGCGCCGATGTTGGTCTTCGCCTACGCCTTGATGTTCTTCCCGCTCGCGCTCGTCGGCGTCCGTGCCTCCGTCGCGCAAGCACCCGTCGCCCTCGAAGAGGTCGCGGGCTCCCTCGGTGTCAAGCGGCGCCACGTGCTGCTGCGCGTGACGCTTCCACTCGTGGCGCCCGGACTCGGCGCGGCGTTCTGTCTCGTGTTCCTCTCCGCGGTGACGGAACTGACCGCCACGCTGATACTCATTCCAACGAATGTTCAGACACTCGCTACCCAGTTCTGGTCGTACCAACAGAATCTCTCCTACGGCCAGGCCGCGCCGTTCGCGCTGCTCATCATCGCCGTCGCCGCGCTGCCCGCCTACCTGCTCGGTCGATTCTTCGATCGACTCCCCGTTCGCCAAGGTCCCTCACCCGCACGGAAGGCGCTGACGTGAACGAACTAGAGATCGTCGGTCTCGACAAGTCCTACCGCACCCAAGGCGTCCTTCACGACCTCGACCTCAACGTCGCGGCGGGGACGTTCGTCTCGGTCCTCGGTCCGTCGGGTAGTGGCAAGACCACGCTGCTACGAGTGATCGCGGGATTCGAACGCGCCGATCGAGGGAGCGTTCGCCTTGGGAGCGAGATCGTTGACGACGAGACACATTTCGTCGAAGCCGATCGACGTCGGATTGGCTACGTCCCCCAAGACGGGAGCCTGTTCCCGCACCTCTCGGTCGAGCGCAACGTTGGCTTTGGCCTCGCGAGACGTGACCGACGTGGCAAGCGCGTCGCTGAACTGCTTGAGATGGTCGGTCTCGGCGGTATGGCTGAGCGCTTTCCCCACCAACTTTCCGGCGGCCAGCAGCAGCGCGTCGCCTTGGCGAGGGGGCTCGCCATCGATCCCGCACTGGTGCTCTTGGACGAGCCTTTCTCCTCCTTGGACGCGAGCCTTCGAGCGGCGGTGCGCAACGACGTGCGTGAGGTCTTGAGAAACGCGGGCACGACCGCCATTCTCGTGACCCACGATCAAGACGAGGCACTTTCCCTGGCCGATCACGTGGCGATCATCCGCGAGGGACGTATCAGTCAGTTCGACACTCCCGCGCGAATTTACGCGCAGCCGTCCTCACCTGCGTTGGCCCGCGAGTTCGGAGAGGTCAACTTCCTGAAGGGCGTCGCCAAGGGTGGCGCGATTGAGACGCCGCTCGGACTACTCGAGCTTCAGAACGCGGGCTCCGTCGAAGGCGGCGTGCGCGACGGGACGAAACTGCTCGTTCTCGTGCGCCCCGAACAGATAGTCGTGCGCAGTGAAGGGACGGATACGTCCACTGCCGCGCGTGTTCTCAACACCGAGTTCTACGGGCACGACGCCGTGCTCACGCTGGTGGCGAACTACGACGGTGTGACGACGTTGACGGCGCGCACCTCGAACGCGACGGGTTTGCCCTTGCGCGACACGCAGGTTTTCCTCGACGTCCGTGGTGGCGTCGTCGCGTGGCCCGAGTCTGACGTCACCGCCGCCGGCAACCGTTAGTTGGTTCTTCGTACTCGCGTTGCCACCACCGAAGTGGCGCGACACCGTTGCACGTCTGTTCTTGAAAGTTGCATGTGAATATCATTCGCGACACATTGTCGAATTTCATCAAGAAAAATATTGTCGCGGACGGGGACGCAAATGACGTTTGCGTGACGTTCTTGGAGCGCCTACGTCAATTCAAGTGGTGCGCCACGTATCAACCGTATTCTTGAACGTCGCGAAGTGCGTCACAATCTTGTGCGTCTGAAGGGTCACCCCTATAGTCGTTGTAACGGCGAATATCGTTCGCGATCGCCTAATGAATCATCGACAACTTTGATCAGCTACGGAGCCTCCATGAGAAATCCATTTAGAAATTCCAAGTTTCGTCCAACGCGCCGAGGGTCGATGATGTCCGCTCTTGTGGGCGCGTCAGCCCTCGCGATGGTGGCGGGCCTGACACTCGCCTCGGTCGGCAGCGCGTCAGCTTCGTCGCTCACGCCACTCGTCACACCGCCCTTGCCGTGCAACATCACGGTCACTGGAGCCGGTACACAAGTTCCCGGGCAGACGATCATCGTCGGGGTTGTTGCCGGTACCACTGTGGTGACCTTTAACTGCAACACTTCCTCTGGTGCGGGCGTCGCCGCCGAAGCCTCCCTTCTCGCGGCCACGGGTTCAGCGGGCGTCATCCCCACGACGGAAGCCGACACGAGTGCCCTTGGAACCTTCGCGCCGAGCGCGACCAGTACGGGCTGTCCGGCCGGAACGGCCGGATCGTGTTCGATCGCCACCTTCACGGTGCCCGCCACGTTCACGACCGCTGACGCGAACGGCGTCTGTCCTCCGACGCAGGCACAGATCAACGCAGGACTCTTTGGGTGCGCGATTGCAGTAGCGAGCACTGCGCTGGCGCCCGTTGCTGGCGCTGAGTACTTGATCCAGTACGCGTCGCAGTCGACGCCGCCGAGCCCGCCAACGATCCAGCCGCTGCAAACGACGGGTTCTGAAGGCAGCCTTATCAACGTCTCCGACGCAACCGGCAACACCGGGTACTGGTGGGGCAGCGCCGTCCAGGCGGTGCAGGCATCCTTGGCCGGAACGGCGCCCGCGATCGCACCGAACAGCTGCGTTGGGGTCGGCTACGGCAACGCGCCCGCGGCGTACCTCGCTGACGTCTGGTTCGTCACCGGCACGTCCACTGCCGTCGGTGGCGGACCCGCTTCGGGCGTCACCATCTCGAACGACTGCTACAACGGCAAGACGTTGAGTCCGCCGGTACTGAGTGGCACCATTGCCGTGCCGGCAACCGTCGTCTCTGGTACGGCGTACACGGTCGTCCTCTGCGAGGTCAACACCACGCCGTACCCGAGCAACGACACGCACGCGGCGACGATCTGTGGCTCGGGCGCGCCGTCGTGGATTGACGCGTCGTTCAGCTTCACCGCCAAAGCGAAGGTGATCTCGCAGAACCTTCCGGTGGCGAACACGGTGGCCGCCACTGCGTCCTCGAGCTTCAAGGACCAACTCGTCACGAGTGGTAACCAGGGCACGGTGTCGTACACCCAGTCCACTGGTTCGCCCAGTGTCGCAGTCTCGAGCTCTGGCGCCGTGTCCACCTCGGGCGCGCTCAAGGCCGGAACCTACACGGCGACCGGTACCACCACCGACGCGAGCGGCGACGCGGGCACGTTCTCGTACTCGCTGGTCGTCTCGGGTACCACGCCGCCCGTCCTCAAGCCAGCGCCCAAGGCTGAGAGGGTCTCCGGCGTCGCGGTTCACGGCCGCACGGTCGTCCTCACCATCACCGGCAAGGACTTCACCGGTGGGCCGAGAGTCACGGGTCCGAGGGGAACCATCGCCACGGTGATCAAGGCCACCAGTTCAAGGCTGACCGTCCGAGTGAAGGAGTCCGCGTCGTTGAGGAAGGGCACGTACACCCTCACGGTCACGTTCGCGAGCGGCAAGAGGACGAGCATCCACTACATCGTCCGCTAACGCCGTCGCGTCTCGCGATCTTCACAACGAACCCCCCTCCGCGAGGGGGGTTCGTTGTCTTTCTCGACACGATCGGACGATCGTTCTCGAAGGAAGATAGTCAAGGTAGATAGTGTGAGTCGGACTCGACCGAACGTCCGTATCACCAGCGCGGACGACGCGGTCGTCGAATGGGAGACGTGAGACGTGGCGAGAGCGGCAAAGGCCACCGGGTCGTTCCACTCACTTAAGTCTCATGACTTCGCTCTTTTGTGGTCGGGTCAGACGGTGTCCTCGCTCGGTGACGGCGTGTTCACGATTGCGCTCGCGATCATCACTCTTGACGTCGACCACCACCCCTCTGGTATCGCGGTCGTCTTCGCCGCGCGCGCCATTCCCTCGGTAGTGCTCGCTCTCGTCGGAGGTGTCGTCGTCGACCGCGTGTCGCGACGGCTTGTGATGCTCGCGTCCGACACGATCCGTGGCGCCACTGTGGGGGTGACCGGTCTCCTCATCGCCCGAGGTGAACTCCGCCTCTGGGAACTCATCGTGATGGCCGCGATCTTTGGCGCTGCGGACAGCTTCTTCTTTCCCGCAGCCACGACGATCGTGCCGGAACTTCTCCCACCCGAACAACTCGTGTCGGGAAACGCACTTGGCCAGATGAGCAACCAGCTCACCCAGGGCCTCCTTGGCCCAGCTCTCGGTGGCTTCGTCGTCGCGGCGATTGGCTCCGCGTGGTCGTTGGGCTTCGACGCCATCAGCTTCGCGGTCTCCGCGATCTGTTTAACGGCGATGCGCTCACGAAGTCGGTCGGTGCGGACGACGAGGCAGTCACCTCTTGAGGACGCCCGCGAGGGATTTCGCTACGTCTGGCAACATCACTGGCTGTTCTATACGATCGTCGCCGCAGCACTCGCCAACTTCTTCGGTATGGCACCCCTGAGTGTGTTACTCCCGTTCTTCGTCCGCGAGACCTTGCACGCGAGCGCGTTCGACCTCGGACTCGTCTTCGCGGCCGGCGGCGCCACCGGCATCATCGCGTCACTCGTCGTGGCACGCTTGGGTCCGCCCCGTCGCCAAGTCACGGTGCTGTGGCTCGCGTACGCCGCGAGCGGAGTTGCGATCGCGGCCATCGCGTTCGCACCGAACGTCGCCGTGACGGCACTCTTGACGGCACTCGAAGTCGGCTTCATGCTCTACGGCGACGTCCTGTGGTTCGCCATGACGCAGCGACTCGTGCCGCACGAAGTGCTTGGTCGGGTCTCGTCGCTCGTCTTCCTCTTCGCGTTCTCACTCGGTCCGCTCGGCATCCTCTTCGGGGGTGTCGCCGCGACCGCGCTCGGAATCCGTCACGCCATCTTCTGGTGCGGAGTCATCTCGGGCCTTATCTGTCTGGCGGTGCTGTTCGTCCCGGGAGTGCTCGATCCGGAGCGGAACCCCGATCTCGACACGTCGCTTGGTCCTAAGAGAGCACGGGCGGACGAGTCTTCGTGAGCCAACGAGTGAGCCAAACGGTAGGGTTCGGCGATGATCGATGACGACGTGCGACAGAGTGAACTCAAGGAGATCGTCAACGGTGACGTGACCTTCGTCGGTGCGCACGACGAGAGCGATCTCCATGACGAATCACTTCACGTACGCCACCACGAGCCCTTCGCCGTCGCGCGGCCACACTCGAGCGCCGAAGTAGCGCAACTCGTTTCGTGGGCCTCTCGTCACGACGTGCCCGTCACCCCACGGGGCTCGGGCACTGGGCTTTCCGGGGGCGCCACGCCGGTGAGCGGTGGACTTGTCATCTGCTTCGATCAGATGCGCGCCGTACTTCGCGTCGACGTTCGCGACCACGTCGCGGTCGTCCAAGCGGGCATCACGCTTCGCGAGTTGAACGAGGCGTTGCTCGGCACGGGACTGCACTACCCGGTCTATCCCGGCGAGCTCTCGGGTTCACTCGGGGGCAACGTGAACACCAACGCCGGGGGCATGCGCGCCGTTCGACACGGCGTCACCCGCCAACACGTCCTCGGGCTCGAAGTGGTCCTCATGGACGGCACGGTCCTTCGAACGGGCGGCCCGGTCGTGAAGTCCTCTTCCGGCTACGACCTCACGCAGTTGCTGATCGGCAGCGAAGGGACGTTGGCGCTCGTCACCGAAGTCACGCTCAAGCTCTCTCCCGTTTTTTCCCACAGTGCGACCATGCTCGTGCCGTTCAGCGACCTGGGCGCGGTGACGCGTGTCGTGCCGACTCTCATCTCCTCAGGACTCTCCCCCTCGATCCTCGAGTACCTCGACGTTCTCACCATGAGTTCACTCGCGCGAGGCACCGACCTCAAGCTCGGCGTGAGCCCCGAGGTCGCCGAGGCAGCGGCGGCCTACCTGATCGTGGTCTTCGAGACGAGAACGCCGGAGCAACTCGGCGCCGACCTCGAAGCTGCGGCGACGTTGGTGGAGAGCGCGGGCGCCCTCGACGTGTACGTCCTCGAAGGCGCCGCCGCGTCGCAACTCATCGAAGCGCGCGAGCGAGCCTTCTGGCTCGCGAAGGCCGCCGGGGCCAACGACATCGTCGACGTCGTCGTCCCGCGCTCGAGCGTTCCGACGTTCCTCGCGACCGTCAGCGACCTAGCGACGCGCCACGGCGCGTTCGTCGCAGGATGCGGTCACGTGGGCGACGGCAACGTCCATCTGTCCGTCTTCCAGCCCGACGAGGAGAAGCGCGACGCTTTCTTGCTCGAGCTCTTCCGAGAGGGACTCGCACTTGGCGGCGCGATCTCCGGCGAGCACGGCCTCGGCATCGACAAACGTGGTCCGTACCTATCACTGGCGGACCCGGGAGTCGTTGAGTTGCAGCGAAGGATCAAGCACGTCTTTGACCCCAAGGGACTGCTCAATCCCTTTCGACACCTCGACGCTCGCGACGATTCATAGAGCACCCTCAGTGTCGACGTGTCATCGTCACTCGCACGTGTGTCGAGCCGAAGAGGGTGCCTACGCGTCCGCCACCACAGCCTTCGCCGTGTACACGCTCGTCACGTAGGGCATCTCAATCGGCGACGCTTGTCGCTCCACCACGAGCCCTACGTCCTTCATCAGCGCCTCTCGTTCTCCATCGGACATCAACGAGATGTAGCTGGTGGTCAAGACGCGCTGATAGAGTCCTTCGCGCGTCAGCGTCTGGAGGTGCTTGAACTCGACGCGTGCAACGTCGCCGAACGGCCCGGCGGCAACCACGTCGGAGAAGTCGGTGCCGACTTTGTACGGCTGGTGGACGTCCCAGCGCATGGCTCGACTGAGCTCTTCGACCCAGGCGACCGTCTCGTCTCGTTCGTTCCAGATGAGTCCCAGCCCTCCCCCGGGCACGAGCACTCGATGGATTTCCGCGAGAGCTCTCGGTGCGTCGAACCAGTGAAACGCCTGCGCGACGAAGACGGCGTCGACTGCACCGTTGCCGAGAGGAATCGCCACGTCGCTCCCCTCGAGTACCTCGACACCGGGCGTCTCCGATCGAAGGGACGCACGCATCGACGACGAAGGTTCCACCGCCGTGACCTTCTCGACGTAAGGAAGTATCTGGCGAGTGAAGATGCCCGTGCCGGCGCCGAGGTCGAGCACGTGCATGGTGGGGGCGATACCCAAGGTAGCGACGAAGTGTTCGATCGCCACCAACGGATAGTCCGGTCGCGCCGCGTTGTACGAGGAACCGTCCGCGAATCCTCGTATCGCCAGCTCGTCCCTGCCCGGCGTGGTCATGGAACTGGTGGAGTCGACACGCTTGAGAATCTAGGCGTTCGTGATCGCACGCCGTGACGCTGACGTAAGGTGAAGCGGATTACGGGAGGGCGTGATGTCGCAGTCAGCGGTAGAAGTTCGAGACGTCGTCAAGAGATTCGGCGACAACGTCGTCGTCAACGGCGTGTCACTCGAGATCCTCACCGGTGAGTTCTTCACGATGCTCGGTCCCTCGGGTTCGGGTAAGACGACCTTGCTGCGGATGATCGCGGGCTTCGAGGCGCCCGACGCCGGTTCGATCTTCCTCCAAGGCGAGGACGTCACCAGTCGCCCCGCCCACCTTCGTCCGGTGAACACGGTCTTCCAGGACTACGCCCTCTTTCCCCACATGGACGTCGCGGAGAACGTGGAGTACGGCCTTCGTGTTCGAAAGGTCCCGCGGGCGCAGCGCCGCGAGCGAGCGCAACGCGCGCTCGACATGGTGCAACTCCAAGGACTCGAGCGTCGCCGTCCCGCGCAGCTCTCGGGAGGTCAGCGCCAACGCGTCGCGCTCTCGCGCGCCATCGTGAACGAGCCCGCGGTCTTGCTGCTCGACGAGCCACTCGGTGCGTTGGACCTCAAGCTGCGCCAAGAGATGCAGGTCGAGCTCAAAGCCATCCAGCGACGTGTGGGCATCACGTTCATCTACGTCACCCACGACCAGGAAGAAGCCATGGCGATGAGTGATCGGATCGCCATCATGAACGGTGGCGTGATCGAGCAGATTGGCGCGCCGCGCGACGTCTACGAACATCCACAGACACCCTTCGTGGCGCGCTTCATCGGCACGTCGAACATCCTCGAACATGATGGAAAACGTTGGTCACTGCGACCTGAGCGCCTGCGACTGTCCTCGCTCGACGACCCGGCGGTGGGCGACGACCACGCGCCCGGAGAGATCCGCGACGTCGTGTATCTCGGCATGATGACCCGCTACGTCGTGCACCTCGACAGTGGGGATGACCTCGTCGTGGTGCACACCAATGAGGGAACGGACGCCCTTTCGGCCCGCCACGCACCTGGCGATCGGGTCCTGGTGTCGTGGCGCGAGCGCGACGCCGTGGTCATGGACGGAGTTGTAGTCTGACGACCGAGAGATCATCTCGCAAGGGGGGACGTATGTTTTCAGGTATTCGCCGAAACACGCGTGGGCGCGTCGCGATGACGCTCGTCGCACTTTCACTGACGTCGATGGGCGTCACCGTCATCAACGCCGGGGCTGGTGCGTCGTCGGGACTCACGCCACCGACGGCCGGGATGAAAGCCCAGACCTCGATAGGAAAAGGTGAAGGCAAGCTGAACCTCATCGCGTGGGAGGGCTACGCGCAACCACAGTGGGTGAAGCCCTTCGAGCAGCAGACCGGCTGTGTCGTCAACACGAAGTACGCCGGTTCGTCCGGTGAGATGGTCTCGTTGATGGCCAACGGCGGCGGCGGTCAGTACGACCTCGTGTCGGCCTCAGGTGACGCCGACCTACGGCTCATCTACGGAGGCGACGTCAAGCCCGTCAACGTGAAGCTGATCCCGTCGTGGAAGCAGCTTCGTCCGTTCCTCCAGTCACCGGGATTCAACACCATCAACGGCGTGCACTACGGCGTGAGTCTGCAGTTCGGACCGAACGTGCTCCTGTACTCGACCAAGACCTTCAAGACCGCGCCCACCACGTGGAGCGTCATCTACTCGAAGAAGTACAAGGGCAAGGTCACCGTGCCGAACAACCCCATCCAGATCGCCGACGCCGCGCTCTACTTGTCGAAGTCGAAGCCTTCACTCGGCATCACCGATCCCTACGAGCTCACCCAGACGCAGTTCAGCGCCGCGGTGAACTTGCTCAAGGCGCAAAAGCCGCTGATCGCGAAGTACTGGAACCTGGCCAGTGACGAGATCAATCTCTTCACGAGTGGGACGGTCGTCGTCGGCGCCGCGTGGCCGTACCAGACGACCACGCTGAAGGCGGCGCACGTCGCGGTGGAAGAGACGATCCCCTCGCAGGGCGCGACCGGCTGGGCTGACTCGTGGCTCCTCGCGAAGAACGCGCCCGACCCCAACTGCGCGTACGACTGGATGAAGTACATCACGACCCCGCAGGTCCAGGCCGAGCAGGCCGTGTACTACGGCGAGACGCCGGACAACTCCCTGGCCTGTCCGCTGATGAACAAGTTGCAGGCCGGTTCGTGCGACGCGTACCACGCGAACGAGCCCGACTCCTACTTCAAGTCCATCAAGTTCTGGAAGACGCCGCTCTCCACCTGCGACAACGGTAAGAGCGACTGCATTCCGTACAGCGAGTGGACCAACGCGTGGACCCAGATCACGGGGTAAGCACACTCGAACCAGCGAAGAGCGGAGGGGCCAAGTCCCTCCGCTCTTCCGCGTTGAACCACCGGTGGGGTACGGCGTTCCTCCTCACGCCGCCCCTGTTGTGGTTCTTCGTGCTCTACGTGAGCTCGCTCATCTTGATGCTCATCACCGCGTTTTG
Organism: Acidimicrobiales bacterium; assembly: GCA_035949355.1. GTDB lineage: Bacteria > Actinomycetota > Acidimicrobiia > Acidimicrobiales > RAAP-2 > RAAP-2. The sequence continues at coordinate 9,713 of DASZIH010000102.1, read as the reverse complement.
GAGCCTGAACGGCTTCACTGGCAACGTGACGCACCAGTTCACCGGTGCCAACTTCCACCAGATCGCGACCGGTTCGTACCCGGCCATCATCGGTCGCACCGTACTGTTGGCGGCGCTCGTCACGGTGACCGACGCGATCATCGCGTTCCCCTTCGCGTACGTGATGGCCCGCGTGGCGACCCAGCGGACGCAACGCCTCTTGTTGGTCGCCGTGCTGTTACCCCTGTGGGCCAGCTACCTCGCGAAGATCTACGCCTGGATCTCGATCTTGGAGAGAGGCGGCGCGCTCAACTGGACCTTCCAGCACCTCGGACTGCCGTCGCCCAATCTCGGTTTCACCAACGGCGCGATGTGGCTCACCTTCAGTTACATCTGGCTCCCCTACATGATCGTGCCGCTCTTTGGCGCGCTGGAGCGTATCCCCGGCTCACTGCTCGACGCGTCGAGCGATCTCGGCGCGTCGAGTTGGTGGACCCTTCGTCACGTCATCGTGCCCCTCGCCCTCCCGGGACTCGTGGCGGGATCGATCTTCACGTTCTCACTCACCCTCGGTGACTACGTGACGCCCCTGCTCGTCGGTGGCGCCAACTCGACGCTGATCGGCAACGCGATCTACCAGAACCTGCTCGACGGCGGGAACCTGCCACTGGCGGCGGCGCTCTCGACCGTGCCCATCGTCATCATGGTGGCGTACCTCTTGGTCGCGAAGCGCTTTGGCGCCTTCGAGTCGCTGTGAAGCGCCGGCTCCTCGCGCGAGGTGGTCTGTGGCTGTGGGTCTGGGCCGTTCTCGCCTTCCTCTTCGGACCGATCATCACGATCGTCATCTTCAGTTTCGACCGCTCCAACATCGAGACCTTGCCGATTCGCAATTGGACGCTCTCGTGGTACCACGTGGCCTGGCACGATGAGCAGGTCCGTCAGGCCTTCATCCTCTCGATCAAGGCCGCGTGCGCGGCGACGTTGCTCGCGCTCATCCTCGGCTCACTCGCCGCCTTCGGCGTGCATCGCGCGCGGTTCTTCGGCCGTGACACCGTGTCGCTGCTCTTGGTGCTACCCATCGCCTTGCCCGGGATCATCACCGGCGTGGCGCTCAACTCCACGTTCCAGTGGGCCGGTATCACGCTCTCGCTTTGGACGATCATCATCGGCCACACCACCTTTTGCATCGTCGTCGTGTACAACAACGTCGTCGCGCGACTGCGGCGAACGTCGTCCACACTGTTTGAGGCCTCAGCGGACCTTGGCGCGTCGACCAGTCAGACTTTTCGATTCGTCACGTTGCCGCTCATCGCGACGGCCCTCGTGTCGGGAGGTCTGTTGGCCTTCGCGCTCAGCTTCGACGAAGTGATCGTCACGACCTTCACGGCGGGTGCGCAGAACACCTTGCCGATTTGGATCTTCGGGGCCATTCGCCTCGGTCAACAGCTCCCCGAGGTCAACGTCGTCGTGACGGCGGTCGTGGTGTTGATGTTCATACCCATCGTCATCGCGGCGCGCCTCACCGGACGCGACACCTTCAGTGCTTCGTCGACGAGGACGAACTAGGTCTTTAGCCCTTGTTGAGGGCGCTCTGCGCGAGCTTCAACTGCTGGTTCATCGCGTTGACGTCCTTTTGGTACTGCCCGAGATCACCGTTCGAAAGGGCCGTCTGCGCTCGCGTGTAGTCCACCGAGGCTTGTTGTAGGTAGGACGAGACGCTCGCGCCGGTCTTCGTGTTGCCCGATCCGTTGCCCTTGCCGGGGTTGGAGTTGGCGATACCGGTCACGTTGGCGCCGAAGACGTCGGACAACGCGCCGGCCAAGGTCGGCTCGATGCCGACGTCCTGGTTGAACACCGCGATGACGTAGCGCAGCTGTGGCAACGGGTTCGCCGTGCTCGTCACGTAGAGGGGACGAATGTAGAGCACGCTGGAGTCCAGCGGGACGGTGAGGTTGTTGCCGAGCACGACGCTCGAGCCGTGTTGGTCGAGGGGCGTGATGATGGAACTGACCTTGGCGGTCTGTTGGATCTCCGAGTCAGCCTGCAGTGGGCCGATCACCGTCGTGCCGCGTGGCGTCTCGTAGACGTTGAGCTGTCCGTAGTTACTCGGGTTGCTCGTGGCGACGATGAAACCCGTCAGGCTCTGGACCGTCGAGGAGTTGCCGGCCGGCACGTAGTCGACCGATTCGAGAAGTTGTTGCTGGTTCTGATTGGGCAAGGAGCCGACTTGGAACACGGGACTCATCGCGGAGAACGACGTGGAGATGACGTCGCCCGCCTTGTTGAGCGTCGAGGTGCGCGCGAGCGCCTGTCCCGGTGAACCGGCGCCCGTCGTGGGCGAGATCTGCCAGCGGTCTGACGCCGAGTAGAAGGCCGTCGCGGACGTGATGTGGTAGCGCCCAAAGGTCGCGGCCTGGACCGAGAAGAGGTCGCCCGGGTAGCGCAGGTGCGTGCGGATCGTTGACGGCATCGCGCTCAGCGGTTGGAATAGCGCCGGGAACGCCGAACGGTACGCCTTCAAGATCGGGTCGTTGGGGTCGTTCGCGTAGAACGTCATCGCGCCGGTGTAGGCGTTGACGACGACCTTGACGGAGTTGCGCGCGTAGTTGAAGCTCCCGGGCAGTCCCCCGGTGTTGATGTTGAGCTGGTTGGCGTCTTCACTGTAGGGGTACTGCGACGTCGTCGTGTAGCCGTCGAGGACGTACTGGAGCTCACCGTTGGCGACGACCGCGTACGGCTGGGAGTCGAAGGAGAGGAAGGGCGCGGCCTTCTCCGCCATCTGTCGAACGTCGCGCACGAAGAGCACCCGGCTCTTCGCGTCGATCTGATTCGAGATGAGGAAGTTGAAGTCGCCGAGTCGAAGCGCGAGCGCCATCCGCGAGAAGATGGAGCCCACCGCGACGCCGCCGGTGCTCTTGTAGTGGGTCTCGACGGGAGTGCCGGCGTTCACGCCAGAGTTCACCTGGTAGTCGAGCTCGGGCTGTTTCGAGTTCGCCACGACCCAGCCGTTGTAGCCAATGCCGAAGTAGATGTCGGGCTGGGTCAACAGCGGCAGACCGTTGGTGGAGTTCGGTGGCACGTTCGACACGTCAAAGATCGGGTTGCCAGTCGACGAGTCGACTTGGTTGGCCGCCACGACCGCGGCGCCGATGCCGTGGGTGTACTGCAAGTGCTGGTTCACCCAACCCTGCGAGGGGAGGTTGTTCGAATTGAGCTGGCGCGCACCGATCAAGACGGGCGTCAACTTGCCGTTGATGAAGTAACGATCCACCGACAACGTCGTGAAGTTGTAGTACGAACGGATCGACTGACGTCGGTTGACGGTCTCGAGGGAGATCTTGCTCGACGGGTCCCACAAGCGAATGTTGTTGAGCGTCGCCATGTTGGCCTTGATCTGGGACTGGGTGATTTGCGTCGAACCGGCGAACGTGTGATCCTGCACTTTGTCGAGACCGAAGGCCGCGCGCGTCGCGGTGATGTTGCGCTGGATGTAGGGCGACTCGAGCGACTGCTGGTTGGGGCTCACCTTCAACGCTTGAAGGAACGTCGGATAGAGCACGCCGATGACGAGCGCTACGAACGCCCAGAGGCCCACCGCGACGACGGGCAGTGACCATCCTCTCGATCGGACGTTGTACAAGAGGATCGCCGTCGCCGCCAGCGATAGGTAGAAGAGAATGGTCAAGGCGGGCATCCGAGCGTGCAGGTCGGTGTACGTCGCGCCCTGGACGTAGCCGTTGTTGGAGTTGACGAGCTCCCACTTGGCGATCAGGTACCCGGCCGCTTTCATGAGCGCGATCGCCGCGCCGATCACCGAGAGGTGCGCCTTCACCCGCGGCGCGACGCGAGGCGTGACGCGTGTCGTGCGGATGCCGCCGTTCAAGAAGTGAAAGCCCGTCGTCACGAGCAGGGCGAATATCAAGACGACGAGGAACCACGTGACGACGTAGGAGACGAACGGCAACGTGAAGACGTAGAACCCGAGGTCCTTGTGAAAGACCGGGTCGACCTTGTGAAAGGACTGGGCGTGAGAGAACAGCAGGTACTTCTGCCACTGACCAGTGGCGTTAAGGCCAGCGACGAGGCCCATGATCAGCGCTATCGCCGCGTAGACGCGTTTGGCGTAGGGACGCACGACGTTCTGGAAGCGCCGCACGACCTCGTCTTCGGGCTCGAACGAGAGATCGCGCGCGCCGTAACGGTCGGTGAGCAGGAGATTGCCCCACATGATGAAGAAGAAAATGGCGCCGAACGTGAAACCGAGACCGACCTTGACGAAGAACAACGTAGAGAAGACGCTCGAGAAACCGAGGGACGAGAACCACATCTGGTCAGTCCAGAGGACCGCCAAGTTGCGAAGCGACAGGAAACCGACGAGCAGGACAACGACGATCAGTCCTATCCAGAACCGCCGTGACAGTCGTCCGAGGCGACGTGGTCGTTGAGGGACGTCGGTGGGACTACGCACGGGTTGAGCCTACGACTTTCTCAGACTGGAACGACAGTGCAGGCACAGCCCGCGTGCAACGGTGGGTACGGCGAACCACTTGGAAAGTTCTCACCCGCGATGCGCTCACCACTGTCCGCGTCGTGCGAGCACAAGTCGCACGGCGCGTCGTTCGGTGCGGCGAAGAAGCGAATCGATCGACCCATGGACGCCGTCACGACGCCGAGGTGAAATGCGCGTCGAGCCGCGTCGGTGCACAGTCGTTCGACGCGCGCGCCACGCCACTCGCGGTACGCCGCGTTCACGCGTTCGGGTCCGTCGCCGCTGCTGTCGGAGAGGATCCTCTTGCGCAGCGCCAACACGATGGTGATCGCGAGATCGGCGGCGCAGTCCTCGAGGGACTGCTTCTCGACGTTGGCGCCGGGTGCGCCGCCCTCTTCCCTGGCGAACTGGACGCCCGCGAACGCAGCGTGTTCGAGCGCCTCAAAGGCCGCGTCGGCGTAACGAGCGCGCTGATCGTGCTCGTCTTCAAGTTCGGTCGTGATCATCGCCTGCACGCCTCGCAGGCGTTCGAGCATGATGTTCTGATCGTCCTGGAGCGCGCGCTTCACGCGGCGCGTCAGTACGGCGAGCGACTCCTCGAGCGCGGCGTCACGCCGACGAAAGAGCACGCCAACGGGCGTTTCGGGCTTGTGCGCGGCGGCCTTCTTCGGTGGTGGCATGGTCACCCCGCGCTCTTCGAGCGTGGCTTTTCGAAGTCGGGCGAAAATCTCGTTCACGACGTCGGTGCCGGACGGGTCGTCCTCTAACAGTGACTCTTCGACAGGTGCCGCGCTCTTGGGGGGCTTGCGGGATCGGGACTTCGTCACCGTGGCGTCTTCTCCTGTCTCTAGCGCGGTGTCGGGCACGTCACGGAGAGGCGTGCCAGCTAACAGCTCCTCCTCGGTAGGCTCCGGCGCCGCAGGCTGCATACGAAGCGCCTCCAGTGCGGCGCCGCGGGCGACCTCGTCGGAACTGTTTATTCCAGACAACACGTCGTCAATTTGAAGACGCACCGTTGCTATGAAAGAGCCTAACGTGTCGCGCGCGGCGCGCAACTGCTCAATTTGCAGGTGTAACGCCTTTCGCTTGACGGCTAGATCGTTCAGCACGTTGCGGCGAGCCTCGTTCGACTGTTCGACGATCGCTCGGCCCTGCTCCCTCGCGCGCTCCACCAGTGCCTCTCCGTTGACCTTGGCGGAGTCGATGAGTCGCTCCGCCGCCAGGCGAGCGTCGTGATCGATGGTGGCGCTCGTGTTCTCGGCTTCGGTGATCAACGCCGTCGCACGCTCCTGCGCCTCGATGAGGTGGCTGGCGCTTCGCTGTTGGGTCTCGGTGAAGACCTGGGCGCTGCGCTCTTGGGCCTCGGCGGTCACTCGCCCGGCCTCTTCGTGCGCCGATCGGAGGATGGCGGCGCTCTGGGCGCCAAGGGCGCTGGTGAGTGTCGCCTCGTCAAAGGTGGGATTCGCGGCGCGGCGCTGGGCCTCGTTGACCTGCTCTTGGAGTTCGCGCACCCGGTTCTCGAGGTGACCCATCTCGCGAGCCGCCGCCTCGAGGTGCAGGCGGACTTCGTTCGGGTCCAGGCCGCCCTTTCGCACCGTCGTGAAGTTCGTCCGTGCGATATCGGACGACGACGGGCGCGTCGTAGAGGTTATTCGGCGGTCGTCCATTCCTTCAAGACTACGGCGTGGCGCACCTTAATTTGGGCTTAGGACACCTTGGTCGGCGCAGTAAGGGGCTGGGGTTTGGTGCCACCGAGTGAGCGGAGTTCCTTCAGGACCTGCTTCAGCGTGGTGACGGGAATTATTTTGAGGCCCGGCTGGTGCGCGTCTCGCGCGGCCGCGACGTCGCCACCGCCGTCGGGTACGAAGAAGTACGTCGCCCCGGCGCGCGCGACCGCGACCGCTTTCTCCTCGACGCCACCGACGGGTCCGACGTTGCCCTGCGCGTCGATCGTGCCGGTCACGGCGATGACGTGGTGACCCGTCAGCGAGCCGCTCGTTAGTTCGTTGATGAGCGTCAACGTCATAGCGAGTCCGGCCGACGGTCCTCCGATATTGGCGGTGTTGATCGACACCCTCGCGGGCAACGCGTAACTGAAGCCGTCTTCGATGCTGACGCCGAGGTACGAGCGGTCGACACCCTTCACGCCGGGGCATCCGGAGATCGCGAGGCCACTCGGGACCTTCGCCGTGTCCATCGTCACCGTCTTGGCCGCTCGGTAGGACAACACACCAGAGCTCGAGATCTTCACGGGGCGAACGTGCAACGTCAGCGGCGTACCGGGCGCGAGCGAGTGCACCGCACCAATAAGTTGACAACCTGACGTGATCGTCGTGGCGTTGACGCCAATGATCTCGTCGCCGACGTGCACGCCCGCCGACCTCGCCGGTGACGGCGAGACGACGCCCGTCACGATGGTGCCCGTCCTCGTCGAGGGCACCGACCACCCAACCGCGCGAAAGGCCGCCGCTTCCGCGGCCTGCTTGGCGTCACTCATTTCGAGAAAGCCCTGCGCGTTCAGCTCGTCGAGGGGAACGCCCGGTTCCACGAGCTGGTTCGCGGTGATGATCTGAACGTGCGACTGGAAGTGCGACTTGATCCAGCCCCAAAAGTTCAACTGCTGTTCGTACACGTCGGCGAGCATGATCTTGTCGTAACGTGGATTCGTCGCGACGCCGTGGATCTTCACGAGGGGCGCGACCGGCGTCGCGTTGCCCGGCGAGATCAGGTAGTCGTTGGTGCTCCTCGTCCCGACCACGATGACGAGGCCGAAGATGATCGGAACGATGATGAAGAAGGAGGTCGGCCAACGTCGCGTTCTCTGCCGTGCTGGAATAGGGCCGTGACTAGTGATGAGACCACGATAGTTGAGCCCTTCGAGAACGAACTTTTGCGCGCAAGCTTCTCAACGAGCCAGCAGAGCGCGGCGCTCCTCAAGATCACTCTCGAGTCGGCCGTCACTCGCTATCGCGTCTTGGCACTTCGCGGACTCGTTCGTCAGTCACTCATGACGAGAGAGCTGTGGCTCCGCGTTCTCGGAGACCTTGACGTTGAGGTGCGTCGCGACGCGCTGCAGCAGTTCGCCCACGTAGAACAACTCGACCCGTCAGTACTCGTGGAGGTGAACGTCTTGCTCGGCGACGACGACGCGCTGGTCGTCGAAGCCGCGGCGTTCGCGTTAGGCGAGCACCTCGACGTCAACGCCGTGGAGGCACTCTGCGTCGTCGCGACGACGCACGAGGACGCGCGATGTCGCGAGTCGGCCATCGCCGCGCTCGGTGCCATCGGCGACGACCGAGCTCGCTCGACGATCATCGCGTCACTGAAGGACAAGCCACCGATTCGTCGCCGGGCGATCGTGGCGCTGGCGAACTTCGAGGGTCCCGACATCGACGCCGCACTCGACGAAGCGGGCGAAGACCGTGACTGGCAGGTCCGTTCAGCGGTCTCGCAGCTACGAAGTAGCGAGGATTAGCGGTCGGCGCTTCGAAACAACGCGTGCAGCGACGCCATCTCCTCGAGACAGGCCTGTAGACCCTGTATGACGACGAGATCGGCTTGCGGCGCAACGTTGACGTCTACCCCCGTCGCCGTGGCGACGAGTTCGGCGACGTCCATCAAATTGGCGTGCCCACCGACCAACGTCATGCCACGCGCGCTGACGTCCTGCGACAGGTCTGGCGGCGTGTCGCTCAAGCACTCTTGGACCATTCGAATCGTTGAGTTGAGGACGTCGTGCACGGCGCCGTTCACGAGCTCGGCGCTGACTTCGACCTCGACGGGATCACCGCGGTCCACACTGCGCGCGAGAACGACCTCGACGAGTCCCGCCGTTCGACCCAGTGCGGAGGCGAGGGTGCACTTGAGCATCTCGACCACGGAAGGCGCGACGACGACGCCGACATTGAGTCGCAGCGCGGTCGCGATCGCGGCGTCCACGTCGTTGCCACCGATACGGCGAGCGCCGCCGGTGACGATGCCTCCGAGAGAGATGACCGCCGCTTCCGACGCGCCGGCGCCCATCAGCGTCACCGCCGATCCGATGGGGTCTTGCACCGGAAGGCCGAGTCCGATCGCCGCCGCGAGCGGCGCCTCGACCAGTGACACTTCACGCGCGCCAGCTTGAATGGCGGCTTGTCGCAGTGCTCTGCGTTCGATCGCGGTCGCTAAGGAAGGAACGCTCATCACGACGCGGGCGCGACTCAACTTGGAGACACCCGCGCGATCGAAGAGCGCTTCGATGAGTCGCGCCGTGACGTCGAAGTCGACCGTCGCACCCTGATTGAAGGGACGGAACACGACGACGTGTCGTGACGTGCGACCCACGAGTTCGAGCGCTCCGTGGCCGACTTCGACGACGACACCGGAGTTCGTGTCGATCGCGACCATCGTCGGCTCGTCGAACAAGACACCTCGCTGGCTCGTCGCCAAGCGCGTGTGCGAGGTGCCGATATCGAGCGCAACGTCTAAAGCCATGAGTAACGATGTTAGGGCGATGCCATCGAGAGACCTTTCGTAACTAACCTGCACTAGGTGGCTAGTGGGGATAGATCGAAGTGGTGGCGTCGAAGCCGTCGCGTGCGACCGTCGGCCGAAAGCCGTCCCTGGGTGCACCCGAGTGAGCTACCGAGCTTTGAAACGCTGGCGACGACGACCAACGTTCGACCCCACTCCAAGGTCCCCCGCTCCATCGCGGGCGTCATGGCCGTGCTCTTGGTCGTCGGCGGGATCGTCCTCATGGTCAATCGGGGCGCCGGCACGCCCAACAGCGATCTTCCCGCGCACCTCGCCACGACGCTGAGCGCCTTGCCGGCGTCGGCGCGCGCCGCCGCCCAGGGCACCGTCGACCTCACGATCACGACGCCCGGTCACGTGGTGCACGTCTCGGCACTCGTACTTCCCCATAACCTCGCGGTCACCACCGTCACCATTCCCGTGAACGCGCTCATCACCGGCTCCACCGCCACCAAGGTGAACTTTCCCGTCACGCTGAAGGGTCGCGACAACGTCATGGGCTTTTCCATCGTGCACTTGAGTGTTCCGATCGCCGCGCTGAAACTCGACCCCATGCCCGCGAGCACCTCGGTCGTCGCCGTGGCGCCGATCGTTCGAGGCTCGACGAAGAAGCCTCAGTACGACTGGTCGATGACCACCCTCGGTGACCCGCTCATCAACGCCCAAAGTGTCGTGCGCTACCTCGCCACGAAGTCCGACACGAGTCTCAGCAGTTACGTCGACGCCATCG
>DASZIH010000101.1:0-20169 GCA_035949355.1 Acidimicrobiales bacterium | reverse complement strand
TTGGCGAATCGAGCCGAACGGTTCCTTCGAAGGTCGTTCGATACCACGTCTTCGAGACGGCGAACCGTTCGTCACGCCCGCGTGGCTCGACCCTGCGCGCCAGGCGCTCGTCCGTCGCCGCGCGCTACGCGTTCAACCCGGGCGTGACGAGAAAGTCATACTTGAGTGGAACGCCATGATCGCCACGGCGTTCATGCGCACCGGCGAACCGGAGTTCGAGCAACTGGGACTCGACCTCGTGCGATCACTCACGTCCACACACTTCGAGGACGACACGTGGTGGCGCACGGAGCGGCGCCAGGCCCACGCCACCGCGAGCGACGTGGCGTGGCTCGTCGACGCCATGATCGACGCGTTCGAACTGACGGGTGACGACGACTGGCTCGTCGGTGCGCACGAGGGCGCGCACTACTTGATCGATCACTACTGGGACGGACTCGTCCCGACGTCCGCGGCGCCGCACGTCGGCGCGGGCGTCTTTAGCCAGAGTGACCTCGTGAACGATCTGTCGACACGGCCCAAGGAGATCTTCGACGGGGCGACACCCAGTGCGCACGCCGTCGCGACGCGCGCACTGGCTCGCGTGGCGCTCTGCGGCGGCGACCTCGAGCTCCTCGTCGTCGCGCAGCGACTGGTGGAACTCGCCGGGTCGCTCCTGGTCTCGCACCCGAGCGCAGCGCCCGATCTCGTCGCGGCCGCGGGATTCGCCCTCGATGGGATCGAGGTCGTGATCCCGGGAATCCCGGGTGCGTTAGCCCATCACGTACGATCGATGGCGATGCCACGAACCGTTTTGATCACTGGATCGGGCACGTCCCCCCTGCTAGACGCCCACGAGCCGGGACTCGCCTACGTCTGTCGTGGTGGCGTGTGCGCGCTGCCAGTAAGGGACCTCGACGCCCTCGACGCCGAGCTGCGTAAGGTAGGTCACTCGTGGCCCTCTTGAATCGCGACCCCGCGGTGCGCGCGACGAAGCGCCTCATCGAACGCACGCCGCAACGTGAATCAGTGGATCTCTCCGGAGGTTCGACGGTCCACGGGTTGGTACTGGGCTCGACCAACGAGTCCACGACGGTCGTCGACCTCGCGAGTCAGGCCATCGTGCGCTGGCGCGTGCCGTGGCCCGCGCATATCGAGACGGACCTCGCGGCCTTCGACGTCGTAGAAGGTCAACTCGCTGAGAACGTCGAACGCGACGACCTCGCGCAACCCGAAGCCGTGACGTTGCTCGACCTGCCGCGACGCCTCGGCACGTACCGAGGTCGCCGCGTCCGAGGTTGGCTGGAGCAGTTGGCCAGCCCCGCCGACGGACCGCTCTTCGGTTTTCGCGGGCCGAGTGCGCCGTACTGGGAGTTTCGAGGCGAGCGACCAAGCGTCGCGCTCATCGGCGCCGACCGAGGTCCGCAACTGCTCCGACGGCCCGACGACGGTTCGACCTGGGTCCGATTTGGCTGGTTCGGCGACGACGTGTGGCTTCTCTGTGAGGACGCGCACGCCATTCGAACGATTGAGTCGACGCGTCGATCGTCACTGTCGGGAAAGGATCTGGCCACGGCACTGGGTTTTCGACCAACGTACGTGCTCACGACGCTGTCACGGCCGCTCGACGGCCACTGTTACAAGAGCTGCACCGGGTTACTCCCCCGAGGCTGACCGACTACTTCGGGAGTTTGCCGGTGGCGAGAGCTTCCGCCATCGCCCAGCCAAAGACCACCAGTCGCTGTCCCTTTTCGGGCTTCAGGCCCTTGAAGAACGTGTCCGCCCCTTCGGGGATCGCGCCCTTTGAGGCCACGTAGTCGAGTCCACCGACTGGTCCCGGCGTAACGGTCATCACGAAGGTCTTGTCGTCGATCGACTTTTCCGAACCGAAGCGCTTGGCGAGGCGTCGCCCCCAGGCACGGTCTTCACCGGTGGGTCGGTACCCGAGTCGCGGCACCACGTCGTCGAGTCCCGTGAAAGCACGGTACCCGTCGGGCGACGTCAGGCGTGCCCCGAGCAGTACATCCTCATCAGGGAAAGCGAGGAGGGCGCGACGGAACTGATCGTGCAGGATCGTCTTCAAGGTCTGGTCGGACTTCGCGTTGCGGTCAACGAGGAGTAGACCCACCAACAACGAGGGCGTGCCACCAATGCGTTCGAGTGTGCAGAACGAGTAGCCGCGAAGCTTGTTCCCTTCGCGCGCGTGCGTAACGAGTACCCACTCCTCGCGTTGCTTGGAGAGGAACCCAATGTCGAAGGAGGGCTCTCGGTCGACGCAGAGGTCGGCCATCTCAGCCAGCTCTGCGTCACTGAGGGCAGTGGTGTCTTTTGTGGTGACCGTCATTGCCATAGGGACCATTCTACGGGAGTTCTGTGACCCCTAAATCAGAATCACGCCTTAATGACGTTTCGACCGAATTCTGAGCGTAGATCGGCGACCACACTGGGAATACTGACGTTGAAATCTGGACCCAGTTTGAAGACCTTCCCTGCGGCACCCGTGTCGACAACGACGGGTGAGGGACCGGGATAACGCGTCAATATCTCGCGCAACGTGGCTATCGAGCGCTGCGTCAGGTCCTCCGGACGAAGTGAGAGGCGAAGTTCCGCGTTCGCGCGCGAGTGGTGGAACTGCTCGACGTCGACAGCACTGAAGCGAAGTTCTTCGTCGTTGTCGCTCAGGCGAACCTTGATCAGCACGACGTTGTCCTTCGCGAGGAAGCCACTGAATTTCTCGAACGCGGCGACGGAGAAATTGATCTCGAGCGACCCCCCAAGATCCTCCAGCATGACGCGCGCGTACTGCTTGTTGGCTTTGGTCTGACGCAACTGCACTTCGGCGAGGATGCCCCCTACCGTGACCGCCTTGCCGCTGCGCGCGAGTTCCTCAGCCCGCTCACGAATCGCCACGATCGAGCCGTCTGTTCGCGCCCCGAGGCTCTCGCCCACTTCGTAGAGCGGATGGTCCGAGATGTACGTGCCGAGCATCTCGCGCTCGAAGTCGAGCTTGACGGACTGTTCGAACTCGATGTCCGCCAACGCAATCTCGGTTCCCTCCCAGTCGCCGTCCGTCCCCTCTGCGCTGAGAGCCGCGAAGAGCGTCGTGATGCCGAGCGAGAGGTCCTTGCGTCGACTGAGGGTCACGTCGACGATCTCGTCGACCTTTAGTAAGAACGCGAGACGCGCCACGCCGAGGGAGTCGAACGCGCCGGCCTTGATGAGCGACTCCATGGACCGGCGGTTCAAGACCACGGGATCGACGCGCCGAACGAAGTCGTAGACGCTCGTAAAGGGGCCCTTCGACTCTCGTTCGAGGACGATCTTGTCCACGAGCGCTTCGCCGACGTTTCGAACGGCGGCCAGTCCGAAGAGGATCGTGTCATCCATCGTCTGTGACGGCGCGTACTCGGCGAAGGACTCGTTGACGTCGGGCACGCCCACCTTGATGCCCATTTGGCGCGCTTCGTTGAGGTACACGGCGGCCTTGTCCTTGTCGTCGCGGAACGAGGTCAACAGCGCCGCCATGTACTCCACGGGATAGTTGGCCTTCAACCAGGCGTTCTGGTACGCGATGAGGCCGTAGCCGTAGGCGTGACTCTTCGGGAACGCGTAGTCGGCGAAAGGTTCGATCTTGTCGAAGATCGCGTCGCCGAGGGCGCGTCCGTAGCCCTGGCGCTCGGCGCCGTCGACGAACTTGGTCCGCTGCGCGCGAATCATCTCACGGATCTTCTTCGAGCAAGCCTTACGAAGATCGTCGGCCTCGGTCATCGAGAAGCCCGCGATGGTCGTGGCGACGCGCATGATGTCCTCTTGGTAGATCATGAGTCCGTACGTCTCCGAGAGGATCTCCTCTAAGTCCACGTGGTCGTAGCTGACGCCTTGGCGCGCGTTCTTGCGGTCGGCGTAGTCGTTGTGCACGTTCTCGCTGAGGGGCCCCGGACGATAGAGCGCCACCAACGCCGCGATGTCGTCGAAGCTCGTCGGCGCGAGTCGTCGCATGAGTTGACGCATCTTGTCGCCCTCGAGCTGGAAGATCCCAATTGAGTTGCCGAGCTTCAGCATGTCGTAGACCTTGGGGTCGTCGAGCGCGACGTGATCGATATCGACGTCCTCGCCGTGACGACGTTTGATGTGTTCGAGCGCGCGTTCGATGATCGCCAAGTTGCGAAGGCCGAGGAAGTCCATCTTCAACAGGCCCAACTTCTCGATCGCGCTCGCCTCGTACTGCGTCACGATCGGGGCGCCCTCGGCGCTCCCGTTGGGGCCTGACTTTCGCTGGACCGGCACGTACTCGAGTACCGGTTCTTTCGTGATGACGACGGCGGCGGCGTGGATGCCGTCCTGGCGACGCTTGTCGACGAAGCCCTTGGCGACGTCGACGACGTGTTTCACCTCGGCGTCGCCCCCGTAGAGCGCGCGAAGTTCACCGGCTTCGCCGTAGCGGCTCTCGTAGCCCGGCGTGGGCGTGAAGCAGGCCGCCAAGGGGAGGTCCTGACCCATCAACAGTGGCGGCATCGCCTTGGCGATCTTGTCGCCGAGTTGGGGCGGGTAGCCGAGCACGCGGGCCGCGTCGCGCACCGCGGCGCGGGCCTTGATCGTCGAGAACGTCACGATCTGCGCGACGTGGTCCGAGCCGTAGCGCTCGGCCGCGTAGCGAATCATGTCGCCGCGGTAGCGCTCGTCGAAGTCCATGTCGATGTCGGGCATCTGGCGACGCCCGGGGTTCAAGAACCGTTCGAAGATCAGGCCGTAGCGGATCGGGTCAAGGTCGACGATGCGCAGGCAGTACGCCACGCAACAGCCCGCCGACGAGCCTCGTCCGGGACCCACGCGGATACCCTTCTCGCGTGCGTGGTGGATGAGGTCCCACACCACCAAGAAGTAATCCGAGAAGCCCATGTCGGCGATGACGCCAAGCTCGTAGTCGAGACGGGCGCGAACTTCGTCGTTGAGCGCGGCACCGTAGCGCTCGTTCGCACCCTGCAACGTGAGCTCGCGTAGGTACTTGGTCGCGCCGGCCTTATGGGTACCTGCCGCGAACCCTTCGGGCAGCGGGAACTCGGGCAGCGCGTCGTTGTCGAATTCGATCGTGACGTTCGCGCGCTCGGCTATCAACAAGGTGTTGTCACACGCCTCCGGGACGTCGCGAAAGAGGAAGCGCATCTCAGCGGCCGACTTCAGGTAGTGCTGATCGCTCTCGAAGCGGAACCGATCGGGGTCCGCGACCCGCGACCCGGTGCCAATGCACAACAGCGCGTCGTGCATTTCGGCGTCGTCGTGACGGACGTAGTGCAAGTCGTTCGTCGCCAGCAGTGGCGCGCGAAGGTCCTTCGCGATGCGCAACAACTGAGGGTTCGTTCGTTGCTGCGCTGCCATGCCGTGGTCTTGGAGCTCGATGAAGAAGTTCTCTCGGCCAAAGATCGTCTGCAGGCGTCCCGCGAGTTCAAGTCCCTTTTGGTAGTCGTCTTGCAACAGCGCCTGCAGCACGACACCGCCGAGGCAGCCCGAAGTGGCGACCAGCCCGTTCGCGTGGCGCTCGAGTAGCTCCCAGTCCAGGCGGGGCTTGTAGTAGTACCCCTCGAGGAAAGCTTTCGACGAGAGTTCACGGAGGTTCCTGTATCCCTCGTTCGTCACCGCGAGCAGCGTCAAGTGGTGGTACAGCTTCTGGCCCCCCTCGGTGTCGCCCCCGGTGTCGTCGATCTTGCCGCGACGCGTCGGGCGATCGAAGCGCGAATTCGCCGCCATGTACGCCTCGAGCCCGATGATGGGAGTGACGTCGTGACGGCGGCACGCCTCGTAGAACTCGATGACGCCGTAGAGGTTGCCGTGGTCGGTGATGCCGATGGCGCGCTGACCGTCGGCCTTCGCGGCCAGCACCATCTCGTCGACGCGCGCCGCGCCGTCGAGCATCGAGTATTCGGTGTGATTGTGCAGATGGACGAAGTCCCCTGTCATCAGCCGCACTCTTTCTGTGATCGTCGCCGCGAACTACACGGATGGGATTTGCACGTTAGTACGCCTTCGGGCGCCGTCACGCAATAGTCCTAGAGGTACGTGCCGGCCCGGGGTTCACTGGTGCCCGGCGGAAGGGCGCGATTACGCATCTTCTCGAGTTGCGCCGCCGCGGCGGCCTGTTGAGCGAACAGCGACGCCTGAATCCCGTGAAACAGACCTTCGAGCCAACCCACCAACTGTGCTTGAGCGATTCGCAACTCCGACTCCGAGGGCACGTCGGCGCTGAAGGGAATCGCCATGCGACTCAACTCTTTCGCGAGGTCTGGGGAGAGCGCGTCGGAGAGTTCGTGCACCGACGTCTCGTAGATCTCTCGAAGTCGGGTCCTGCCCGCTTCGTCGAGGGGGGCACTTCGCGCTTCGTCGAGGAGCAACTTCACCATCGAGCCGATTCGCATGACCTTCGCGGGCTGGCTGATGTAGTCGGTACTGCCCTCTTCTGGTTCCTCTTGGGTCTCACCCGGCGAAAGCACTTGATCGGCGTTTACGGCCACGTTCTGATTTCTCGGATCTGCCACTACTGCAGTGTGCCAGACAATGACCGGTCCCGTGCGCGGACCCGTGCTGGCGCGCACCGCGTCGATAGGATGGCGCCGTGAGAGTATCGACTCGTGGGGACTACGCCAGCCGTGCGCTGTTGAGTTTGGCCCTGCGAGACAGTAACGGTGCGCCCACGTCCGTCCGAGACCTCGCTGAGCGCACGGGTCTCCCCCAGCCCTATCTCGAGCAGATCCTGCTCAGTTTGAAGGGCGTGGGGCTCGTGCGATCCAAGCGCGGCGTGGGAGGCGGCTACGTGCTGGCTCGACCGGCCGAGAACATCACCCTGGCGGAGATCGTCGCCGCCGTCGACGGACCAATCGCTGCGGGCGACTTCGGCGAACCCCACCAAGACGGCGCGTGCGACCACGAGGGTCAGTGCGTCCTGTTGGGCGTGTGGGCCGACGTGGGCAACCACATGCGAGAGCACCTTTCGAGCTTCACGCTGGCTGACATGGTCAATCAGGCCCGTGGCGTTCGTCCGGTGGCGCGAACCCACAGCGGCTGAGCCCAGTCGGCCCACGGGCTCTGCGGCGGGGCTTGAAAATGGCCATGCCTCGTGGTAAATTAGTACTGCGCCCGTAGGAGAAATACCAGGCCAAGGACGCATCTGCTTTGTACCCCCCAAAGACATAAGGAGATGCCAGTGAATACGACCCCCCGCCGTTCCGCCGTGAATACCAACGACATGTTGGGACTTCTGATGCGTGATCTCGATCGCTACCCCATGCCCAATTACGACGAGCAGGTCGAGTTGGCCAAGCGCGTCACCGCCGGTGACGAAGAAGCCAAGAAGCAAATGGTCGCCGCCAACCTGCGACTCGTGCTCCACTGGGCTCGCCGCTACCAGGACCGCGGCGTCGAGATGGTCGACCTCGTCCAAGAAGGGACCTTTGGTCTCTTACGTGCCGTCGAGAAGTTCGACTGGGAGCGTGGCTTCAAGTTCTCAACGTACGCGACGTGGTGGATCCGCCAGGCGCTGCAGCGCGCCGTGCAACAACACGGTCGCACCATCCGTATTCCGCTCGAAGTGGGTGAGCAGCTCCAGCGCCTCGAAGCGACGACCGCCGAACTGACGTCGCTGCTCGCGCGTAAGCCCACCGACGAGGAGCTAACCGAAGCGACCGGCATGTCCAAGTCCGAGCGTGAGAACCTGAAGGGTCTCGCCGGCGTCACCGCGAGCCTTGACCAGCCGGCGAGCTCGGACTCGGCCACGACCTTGGGCGACCTCGTCGCGCCAAGTCAGCACGACTGGGTGAGCGACATTGAACAGACGATGATGAACGACCAGTTGCACGGGGCTTTGTCGAAGTTGACGGACCTCCAACGAGACGTCCTGTCGCTTCGATTCGGCCTGAACGGCGCAACCCCGCTCTCCCTGCAAGCGACGGCGACCAAGATGGACATCGGCGTGCGACGCGTTCGCCGCGCCGAAGACGAGGCCCTAGCGATCCTTCGCGACGACTCGAACGTGCTCGCCGCCCACGAAGTCGCCTAGAGCTCGAGTTCGCTCGGCACGAGGCCCCGTAAGTCTTCGGGCAGTGATGAGTGGGTGGAGATCCACTCATCACTTCGCGGATGACGAAAGGCCAAGGTCGTCGAGTGCAAGAAGAACCGCTCGTCCGCGAGTCGCTTGTCACTTCGGTGGCCGTAACGAAGGTCGTTCACCACGGGGTGCCCGATCGTCGCTAGGTGTACTCGGATCTGGTGGGTACGACCGGTCTCAAGACGCAACCGCAACAACGTCATGGCGTGCGGCTTCTCCACGCGCGTGATCACTTCGTAGCCGGTCCTCGCGGGCCGTCCGTCCGAACGCACGGCCATCAGCGTCGGCGTACGCGTCGAGCGACCAATAGGCGCGTCGACCACTCCGCGTTCTTCCGCGACGTGGCCCTGGACCATGCCCAGGTACGTCCGTTCCATGACGCGCTCGGCGAGTTGACTGCTCAGGGACAAGAAACCCTCGGGCGTCTTGGCGACGACCAGCAGTCCCGAGGTGCCCTTGTCGAGTCGGTGCACGATACCCGGGCGCGAGGGCTCACAGAGACCCTCGTCGCTGAGCTCTCGAATCTGGGGATACCGCGCCAGGAGACCGGCGACGAGCGTTCCCTCGCGCTGACCCGCGCCGGGGTGGACGACTTGGCCGGGCGACTTGTTGATCACCGCGAAGTCCTCGTCGTCGAGCATCACGTTCACCTCGACCGAGGCGTCGGGCGCGACGTCACCTGAGGCCCGCGGCGGCAGTATCGCGACGAGATGTTGGCCCGCTTCGAGTGACGTGGAGGGCTTGACGACCACTTTGTCGTTGACGCGTACCGCACCACTCAAGAGCACGTCGTGCGCCTCGGACCGGGAGAGTCCCGTGAGCATCGAGATCGCGCGGTCGACGCGCAGTTCGTCAAGGGTGCTCGGGACGACGAGGTCGAGCGTTTCGCCGTCGAAGGCGTCGCGCCCGCCGTCCTCGCTCATCGGGCCAACAACGATTCACCGCGAAGGGCTACCACGATCAAGACCGCGAAACCGGCCGTGATGCAGACGTCGGCGAGATTGAAGACTGGAAACGACGACACCGCGATGAAGTCAGTCACGCGGTGCGTCGAGGCGACAAGTCGGTCGACGACGTTCGCGAGTCCCCCACCGAGCAAGAGCCCGAAGCCGATGGACGGCGCGCCGCGCTTCGCGTTCACGCCCACGACCACGACCACGACGGCCACTGCCACCGTGACGATCGTCGTGAGGAGCGGTCCGGACTGATTGATCGAGAACGAGACGCCCCCGTTGAACTGGAGCCGCAGCCACACGACGCCCAGCACGTGGACCGCGTGTCGCGCGAGGTCGTGTCGCGCCCAGGCCTTGGTGAGCGCGTCGAGCGCCGTGACCACGAGCGCGAGCGCGACAACGGTGCGATTGAGGTGGAGACTTAGACGCTGGCGCGGCACGACACGCAGGTGAAGACCGGCAACTGCGCCCGCAGCCGGGGCTGGGAGATGGCCTCGTAACACTCGTCACAGCGACCGTAGCTGCCGTCGTCGATGCGCGAGAGCGCGACGTCGATCTCGTCGACCTTCAATCGGAGTGCGGAAGCGAACTCCTTCAATTGGTCGCGCTGAATGTCGGACGCGACACTGCTGCCGTCCTCGTCGTCGTACTCGAGGCGCTCGCGGTCAACCAACATCTCGTTGGCTTCCGACTCGCTGACGGCGATCTGAGCCGTGGTGGCGGTGCGGGTCTCCTCTAACAGTTGGCGTAACTCTTCGAGGAAGGCGGTGTCATCGGCGTAGGGCTTGGAGTGCATCTTGCGCTCGAGTGCCTCGATACGTTTGCGCTCTTCGGCCTCGCGGCGCTCTTGGCGCTTGTGCTCTTCGGCGTCGCGGCGCTCGATCTCGCGCAGCTTGCGAAGCTTCTCGGCTTCGATGGCCTTTCGCTTCGCGTCGATGTCGCGTTGCTTCTTCGCTTCGACCGCGGCCTTCTCGCGAGCCTTCTTCGCGACTTCACGTTCTTTCGCGGCGACTTTGGCCTTGGCGTCACGTTCCTTCTTCGCCTTCGCGGCCGCGATCGCCTTAGCCTTAGCGAGCGCCGCCTTGTCCTTGGCGAGCGCGCGGGCCTTCGCCTCGCGCTCCTTCTTCGCCTTAGCGGCGTCCAAGGTCTTCTGGCGGGCTAGCGCCTTACTCTCGGCGACTTTGGCCTTGGCGTCACGTTCCTTCTTCGCCTTTTCGGCGGCGAGGGTCTTGGCCTTCTTCAGGGCCGCGGCCTTCTGGGTGGGGCTGATGACGGGCTTCTTCGACACTTTTTTGATACTCGATTTCTTGACGGGCGCTTTCTTTGCAACCTTTTTCGCTACCGCTTTCTTCGCGGGCGCCTTCTTTACGACTTTCTTGGCTGGGGCCTTCGTGACGGTCTTCTTCGCGACCACCTTCTTCGTGGGTGACTTCTTTGTGGCCTTTGCGCTCGACGGCATGCTCTACTCCTCGCGTTCCTAAGAACAAGTGCCCGCCGACCCTAGCAGTTGGGCGCGGTTTCGCTACCGATCGTCGCGAGAGGACTGATCAAATCTCAGCACTTGGCCAATCGTGGGCTGTGAGGAGACGGGCGCGGGCGCGGGCGGCGGCGTCTCCGCCGGGCGCGTTGACGCGATGGGCGTAGGCGCGGGCGCGGGCGGCGCGGGAGGAGGCGACGGCGCTGCCGCGGCGGACTTCGTTCCACCTTGCAGTGACGTCTCCACCCAACGCGTGAACTCCGCGAGGACCTGCGCGATGCGGGCACGTTCGGTCGCGAGTTGGTGCGCCAACGTGTCCACGTCCTCACTCAGGCGCTGTTTGAGTCCGTTCAAGCGATTCACTTCGTCTTCGGCGCGGCTGCGCGCCTCGTTGACGATCTCTCGCGCGCGCTCTTGCGCGGCGGCCGTGAACTCGTGGGCCTTCGACTCCGCCTCTTGTTGGGCCTGTTCGATGAAGCGTTGCGCCATGGCGATCATCGACGTCACTTGCTCCGCTCCCGCGCTACCACTCGGTCGGATCGCCGGCGGCGCCGGCGCCACGGGCGCGCTGGGCGCCACAGGGACCGACGCGGTCGTACCGCGAGCGTCCAACTGATTGATGCGCTCGGCGGCCTGGCGAAGTTGTTGACGCTGTTGATGCGCCAGATCCTTCAGTTGACGAACCTCGAGTGAGAGTCGCTCG
The DNA here is from genome assembly GCA_035949355.1 of Acidimicrobiales bacterium. GTDB lineage: Bacteria > Actinomycetota > Acidimicrobiia > Acidimicrobiales > RAAP-2 > RAAP-2. Next base: position 8,962 of record DASZIH010000101.1, on the reverse strand, counting down.
AGGAACTCATCGACCTCGTCAACGTTGTACCCCTTGAGGCCGACCTTGAAGGCAACGGTGTCAATGGCGTCGATCGCTGAAAGTGCGTTATCCGTGCTGTCCATGCTGCCACCCTACCCCTCGACGCTCGTCGCGCGGGCGAACTCTACGGCGTTAGATGATCGATTTGATTATCTCGAGCGCGACGATCGCGATGAGCACCGAAAGGTCGACGCTGACGCCACCGAAGTTCGGTCGCGGCAAAATTGCACGCAACGGTCGAAGCACCGGTTCCGTTATGCGCGCCAGGATTCGCTGCGTGGTGGCGAGACCACCCTGCGCGTTCGCCTGCGGCACCCAACTGAGAAGTGCGGTGACGAACAGAATAAGTATGTACAACGTCAAAATGTCTTGAATGAATCTCATGCCTGATCGAAAGCGTGATAGTCCGCCGCGCGAAGCCTTTCTTTAATCTCTGGTCCTACGTGCATGCCCTGGGGACTGACCAAGTACACGCCGCGAACCAACATCTCGATCTTGGCGTTCATCGCGTACGCGGTGCCGGCCGTGAAGTCGACCAAGCGCCGAGCGAGGCCCTGGTCGACGTCGAGGGTCGTCAACACCACGGCGCGATTCGAGCGCAGGAGATCGGTGATCCGACGCGAGTCGTCGTAGGTGTCGGGCGTGACGATGGCGACGTCGCGCTCTTGAGTGAACGGCGAGATGCCCCTCGCCGCGTTCGGGTTCGCGATGGGTCGAACGCGGGGCGCGCCGTTGGGTCCGTCCAACACCGAGATCGAGGTGTTGCGCTGGGGCGGTGGGCCCGACGCCGGGGTACGAAAGGCTGACGGATTCGCGGGCTGGGTCGGAAACGTGCGGTGCGCGGGCGCGGGCGCGGGCGCCCACTCGGGTTCGAGGTCTTCGGGCTGCTCGGAGAAGGGCCGCGGCGCGTTGCTCGGACCGTATTCGCCGTACTCGTCCTCGACGAGGCCGAGGAACCCCAAGAACCCTCGTAGCTTTTCTTTCATTCACGTCTCCTTGGCAACGGCGCCCACGTCCATGTTAGGCCAGGCGGCCTCAGGCCATCCGAGGACCGAAGAGCGCGCGCCCTAGGCGTACTTCGGTCGTGCCGTATTCACAAGCCAACTCCAGGTCGTCACTCATGCCCATGGACCGTTCGACGAGTGCTAACTCGTCGGCCAATCTTCTCGTGGCGGCGAAAGCGCTCCTCGTTGCTTCTTCTCCTTTGGGCGCCACCACCATGAGCCCGCGAACGTTCAGCCCGAGTGAACGAGCGAGCGTCACGAGAGACGCCACGTCATCGGGCGCCGCGCCGTTACGCTGCACCTCGCCGCTGAAGTCGACTTGGACGTCGATGGTCTTGCCCGGTGACGTCGCCGCGATCTTCTCGATCTCCTTGTCGCGCGCCACCGCGCTGAGGACGTCGGCGCACGCGGACGCGCGAGCGATCTTGTTCGTCTGCAGCGCGCCGAGGAAGTGCCACGTCACGTCGAGACCACCCGTCGCCTCGCGCTTCTCGCAGAGTTCGTCCACGTAGTTCTCGGCGAAGGTCCGAAGTCCGAGTTCGTACGCCGCGTTCACCTCATCGAGGCCGAACGTCTTCGTGACGGCGACGAGTCGCACGCTCGAGAGCTGGCGCCCAGTCGCCTCGACGCGCTCGCGCACGCGCGCGAGATTCGCGCGCAGGCGCTCGAGTGTCTCTTCGCTAGCGCAAGAAGCTGGGAAGGTCGTCATCGCCACCGACGTCGAAGAAGTCGTCACTGGACGCGGTGAAGATGTCGCTCCGTGGACCTTCGGTCATGACCGGCTGAGCGTTCGTGACCGCCTTCGCGGTTCCCTGGTCGAAGCCGGCCGCGATCACCGTGACGCGCACGGCTTCGCCAATTGAGTCGTCGATGACGCTGCCGAAGATGATGTTCGCGTCAGGATGCGCCACCGAGTGGATGATCTCCGCCGCTTGGGTGACCTCGTTCAAGGTCACGCCCGGTCCACCCACGATGTTCATCAAGATGCCCCGTGCCCCGTCGATGGAAGCCTCGAGCAACGGCGACGTGATCGCGGCGCGAGCGGCGTTGACGGCACGGCCCTCTCCGGTGGAGCTGCCGACGCCCATGATGGCGGTGCCGGCGTTGCGCATGACGGTGTTGACGTCAGCGAAGTCGGTGTTGATGAGACCCGGCACCGTGATGAGGTCGGTCACCCCGCGCACGGCCGAGAGCAGGACGTCGTCGGCGATCTTGAAGGCGTCGAGCATGGACGTGTCGGGCGCGGTCACCGACAGCAGTCGGTCGTTCGGGATGACGATCAGTGTGTCGACTTTGTCGCGCAGGGCCTGGATGCCCTTTTCGGCCTGGGTGGCCCGGCGTTTGCCCTCGAAGGAGAAGGGACGCGTCACCACGCCGATGGTCAAGATGCCGAGCGCTCGTGCGATCTCGGCGACGACGGGCGCGGCGCCCGTGCCCGTCCCGCCACCCTCGCCGGCGGTGATGAAGACCATGTCCGTGTCCTTCAGGGCCTCTTCGATCTCCGCGCGGTGATCCTCGGCGGCTTGACGCCCGACCTCGGGGTCGCTGCCCGCGCCGAGACCTCTCGTCAGTTGGCGCCCGATATCAATCTTGAGGTCTGCTTCAGAGAGCAATAACGCTTGCGCGTCGGTGTTCGCGGCGATGAACTCGATGTTTTTCAGGCCCGAGGTGATCATTCGGTTCACCGCGTTCGCGCCGCCGCCACCCACGCCGATCACCTTGATCACGGCATGGTAGTTGCTCTGATTGAGACTCATGGGCTCCCCTTGGCTATATCTTCTATTGTTACCGCCTTCGCGGGGGCGGCATGGCGAACAGTCACTGAAGGCTAGTCAGTGCCTACATTTTGGTCAAATGCTCGGCTTTCTACGCGTGCGTCGGCGGCGTCACCGCCAACTCGTCGGGCACCGTCACGTCGACGACGTCACCGGGCACGAGTTGGCTGTGCGCGATGACCGACGCGATCGCGACGAACTTCGCGTGCAGGTTGGTTGCTGGACCGACGATGAACGTCACGGGCGTGGTCAATTTGATCGTCACGGCACCTTGAGCGTTGACGGTGACCATCGAGACCTGTGACGCGAACGCGCGCGGCAGTTGGCTCGCGACGTAGGCGGCGGCGCGTCCGGCCCGAGCGAAGGGCCACGTCGATGAGAGTGGGTGCACGTACTCAAGGGTGGGCATGTTCGTCTTGAGCGGCGCCACGCCGAGCGCGCGCCCTCTCTGGTCGACGAACTCGAGGACGTGCGTCGACGTGAAGGCCACGGCGACCGCCGAACTCTCGTGCACCGTCACCACCACCGAGTTCGGCCAGTGCTTCGTGACGGTGATGGCGCTGATCCACGTGAAGGCCGACAGATTCTTCTTGATCGTCGCGTCGCTGAGGTTGATCATCGACGGATGCTTCGCGAGTCCCGACGCCGCGAGAAGTTCGGCCGGTGTCTCGTGATGAAAGCCGACGAACGTGACGTGCTGCACGCGAAAATACGACTGACGAAGGATCCATTGGGCGCCGAACGTGAGTGCCGTCACGACGACCCCAACGACGAGGAGCCATTTGGTGAGCCGACGCAGGCGCCGACGATCCGTTCGAGGTCGCGCGACGCGCGAGTGCCTCGTTGGCGCCGCGGCGATGGGACGGCTGGGTTCGACCGGTCGCTTCGTGACGCTCGCGCGCCTCGGGCTCTTCGTCAGCGTCACGCGTCGACGGCTCACGGCGTCACGCCGAACCCGATGAAGCGATGCTCACTCACGAGGGTCACGCCGGAGTTCTCGAGCACGCGATCGCGTACGAGACACATCAGCGTGAAGACGTCGTCGGCACGACCCGGAATGTCGGCCTGGATGAAGTTCGCGTGCTTCTCGCTCACGCGCGCGCTGGCGAAGCGAAGTCCCTTGCAGCCGGCCGCCTCGATGAGACGTGCGGCGTGGTCGTTGGGCGGATTGCGAAAGACGCTTCCCCCGTTGGCACCCCCGGGCTGGTGCTCTCGGCGCCAGCGCACGACGTCACGAACGCGCGCGTCCGCTTCGCTGGCGTCACCCCTCGCGAGCCGCAACCTCGCGGCGACGACGACGTCGCCCACGCGTAACGAGCTCGTGCGATACCCGAGTTCCAACTTCTCCTTCGACCACGTCCTCGTCGCGCCGTCGCTCCAGACCGTCGCGCACTCGAGCGACTCGGCGAGGTCGGCGCCGTGACCGCCGGCGTTCATCGCCACGGCCCCCCCGAACGTTCCGGGGACCCCGACGGCCCACTCGAATCCGACGACGCCGTCACTCGCGAGCCGACGCGCCGCGATAGGCAAATCGAGTCCGGCCCCGGCGTCCACGACGACGACGTCATCTTCGTCGCGCCAACTGAGCGTGGCGAGGTCGCCGGTGAGGCGAACGACGAGTACGTCGTGCTCGCCGTCCTCCACGAGAAGATTGGAGCCGTTGCCGATGCTCAAGACACCCAGACCGGTGTCGGTCATCAGTGGCCCGAGTTCGTCGAGGTCCGCGATGGACGAGAGCGTGACGAGCAGTCGAACGCTCCCGCCCACGCGGTACGTCGTTCGAGACCCGAGCGCGGCGTGCTCTTCGACGCGGTCGCCACCGACGGCGACGAGGGCGTCGATCGCGTTCACGCGAGGCCGCCCGCGAGTTGACTAATGATCGAACCCACGTCGCCCGCGCCGAGGACGAGAAGGACGTCACTGTCGTCGACGAGATGCTCAAGGAGCCCGGGAACGAGCGCGAGGTCGTCGCAGTACAGCGTGTCGAGCGACGGGTCGTGACGACGCAGCGCGCTCGCGATGATCTCGCCCGTGACCCCGCTCGGGTTGGCCTCGCCGGCCGTGTAGACGTCGGTCACGATGACGTGGTGCGCGCCGTCGAACGACGAAGCGAACGCATCGACGAGCGCGAGCGTGCGCGTCACGCGGTGTGGTTGGAAGACGACGGTCACGCGCTCGTACCCGGCGGCGCGCGTCGCCGCCAAGGTCGCCGTTATCTCGCCGGGAAGGTGCGCGTAGTCCTCGTAGACGTCAGCGCCACGCCACGCGCCGCGAAACTGGAAACGCCGTGGCGCGCCGACGAAGTTCGACAGACCGCGCACGACGGCGTCATCGACGATGCCCAGCTCGTGCGCCAGCACCGCGACCAACGCGGCGTTGGCCACGTTGTGCGCGCCGGTCACGCGCAGGGTGACTTCGAACGTCGTGTCCGGCCCTCGAAGTCGAAAGGTCGCGCGACGACGCTCGAGTTCGACGTCGCTTACCCGCCACGCTGAACGGGGCTCCGTGCCCACGAGCACCGCCGAGCGCGTCGCCGTGTCGAGAACGCGGGTGACGCCCGGGTCATCGGCCCAGGCGACGACGGGCCCACTCGTTCGATCCACGAGCTCGACGAACGCTCGCTCGAGGGTCTCGAGCGAGCCGTAGTGATCGAGGTGATCGGCCTCCACGTTGAGGAGTCCGAGGGCGTAGGGCCGCAGTTCGCCGAAGGTGCCGTAACTCTCATCGACTTCGACGATGACGTCGCCCGAGCCCCAGTGCCCGTTCGCGCCCACCCCGAGTACCGGCGCGCCGACGAGCCACCCGTCGTCACGACCGGCGGCGAGGGCAATCTGGACCATCATCGAGGTCGCGGTGGTCTTGCCGTGCGTTCCGGTGAGGCCGATGACCTTCTTCATCAGTGAGATCTCGTACAACGCGCGGGCGCGAGAGACCATCTGCGCGCCGGACTCTCTCGCGTGCACGAGCTCGACGTGGTCGCTCGCCACCGCCGGCGACCAGAGCACCACGTCAACACCTTCGACGTGAGCAACGTCATGACCAACGAACGTCGTCACGTGGCGAGCGCGTAGGTCCTCGAGGATCGCCGTATCCGTGGCGTCGCAGCCACTCACCTGCGCGCCCAGCTCCGCGAGGAACATCGCCAACGCGCTCATCCCCGCCCCACCCACGCCCACGACGTGCACTCGCTGACCCGGTGTGAACGAGCTCACGGTGCGTCACGAACGTCGAGGACCACCGTGGCGATGGCCCGCGCGGCGCCGGGCTTCGCGAGCGTGCCGGCACCGCGCGTCATCGAGGCAAGGGTCATGGGATCCATCATCGTGTCGAGGAGGGCCGCCAGCGCCGCACCCGTGCAGTCGCGGTCACGCAGCAGTTGTGCTCCCCCGACCCCCACGACCGTCTCGGCGTTCTTCGTCTGGTGATCGCCGGGCGCTCCGGGAAGTGGCACCAAGATCGACGGAATCGAGAGCACGGTCAGCTCAGCGACGGTGACCGCGCCGGCGCGACAGATCGCGACGTCACACAAGGTCCACAGTTTGGCCATGTCCCCAAAGTCGATCACGCGGTAGTCGAGCGCCCCACTAGGGGGACGTCGCGTCGACACGTCGTGGAAGTCCCGACGACCAGTGACGTGGAGTATCGCCCGATCGGTCCGCGTGCACCATTCGTCGGCGAGCTCTCGAACGGCATGATTCACGCGCGTCGAGCCGAGTGATCCCGTCATAACGACGACGACCATTCGGTTTGCGTCGATGGGCGGCACCAACGTCGCCTTGGCCGCGTCTCGCGCCGTTCTCGATCGGTCGACACTCTCAATGGCGTCACGAATCGGAGCACCGGTCACCACCACCTTCTCACCGGTCACGGGAAAGGCGCAGCACCGCTTTCGCGCGTAGTTGGCGACGACTTTTTGAGCGAGGCCCGGGGCGGCGTCAAGTTCAACGAGCACGAGCGGCGTGCGCCAGCACATCGCCGCGACGGACGCGGCGAACGACGCGTAGCCGCCCACCGACACGACCACCGACGGTCGCCAACGGCGCACGAGGACGATCGCACCCCCCATCGCCGCGAGGAGACCGACGACCGCTCCGAGATTGGCGAGCACGTCCTTCGCGCGCCACGAACGTCGTAGGCCCCTTCCGGGGAGCAACGTAAGGGCGACGCCGCTGGTAGAGAGAAGTTCGCGCTCTTGGCCACGTCGACTGCCCACGAAGCGAAGTTCGTTGGACGAAAGCCCCGCTTCACGTAACGCGTCGGCTATCGCGTGCATCGGAAAGACGTGTCCACCCGTGCCGCCTCCGGTGATGACGACGGGGCGGGTCACTAGTAGCCCCGGGGGTCACGTCGAGGAGGATGCGCGCGCGGCGCCGGTCGTTGGGCACGGGGCCGTTCGAGCGATTGGCGAAAGTTGGTCAGCCGGTACTCACGGATCGTGAGGTCGTCGGTACGACTTCGATCGTGCGCGATGTTGTAGAGAAGCCCGACGGCGCACAGCTCGGTGATCAGCGCGGTCCCGCCGTAGGAGAAGAAGGGCAAGGGCACGCCCGTCACGGCCCACCACCCAACGACGGACGCGATATTGATAAGGGCCTCGACGGCGATCCAGGTGGTGATACCAACCGCGACCAGGCGATACACCTGGTTGGAACATTGCTGAGCGATCCGCACCGACACCATGAGGAACGCGATGAAGAGCGCGATCACCGCCAGCGTTCCGATGAGGCCCAACTCCTCGCCCACCACGGAGAAGATGAAGTCGGTGTGCGGATTCGGCAGCAACCCCCATTTCTCGCGACTGTGGCCGAGTCCGAGTCCGGTGACGCCACCGGCACCGAGTCCGATCCGAGACTGCAGCAGCTGATATCCACTTCCGGCGAGGTCGGAGTTCGGATGCAGGAAGGAGAAGAAGCGCTTCGCCGAGTACGGCGACGTGAGCAGATAGGCACCGACGGCGAGCCCCGTGAGTGCGACGACCGAGATCAGCAACCGTCGAGAGAGTCCGGCGACCGCCAGAATCGACACTGCGATCACCAACACGACCGACGACGTGCCGATGTCAGGTTCGAGCACGATCAAACCGCAGCCGAGCCAGACCGGCGCCGTCCACACGGCGAGTTGCTTCCAGTTGTTGAGTTCGTCGTGATGGTGCAGCACCAACCACGCGATGAATAACACGGTGCACAGTTTGAACAGCTCCGACGGTTGGAGGTTGATCAGATGGAGGTTGAGCCAGCGCTTACCGCCGTTCGTCGTCACACCCACGGCCTTCACCGCGAGGAGCAGGAAGAGTCCTCCGACGACGAGCAAGGGCGCACTCTTCACCAGCCGGTCAAGTCGAACGCGGGCGGCGACGTACAGCGCGAACACACCGAGGATGAGGTACGCCACGTCGTGGACCATCGTCGAAAAGGCCGTACCACCGTTCGCCGCGGACTGACCTTCACTGGCGGAGGCGACGAAGATCGTGCCAAAGATGACGAGCGCCGTCGTCACCATCAAAAGGATTCGACCCGCCGTGTTCCCTCGAGGAAGCGGGTGCAGATAGCCGCCCACTCCCACGGGCCTGTTCGCGCGAACGCGTTCTCGCGAGGGCGCCACTCGACCTCGTTCGCGGGTCTTCACCCTCACACGACCTTTCCGATCTTCAAAAAGTCACCGTAGAAGATCCCGAGACCGAGCATCGCCAGGAGACCCGCGAGGATCCAGAATCGAATGATCACTGTCGTCTCGGGCCAACCACGCAGCTCGAAGTGGTGGTGAAACGGTGCCATGCGAAAAATCCTGCGTCCGAAGAGGCGAAAGCTGAGGACTTGCAGGATCACGGACGCCGTCTCCGCGACGAAGAGTCCCCCGATGATGACGAGCAGGAGGTCGAGGTCCATCAAGAGGCACAACGCGCCGAGACCCGTCCCGATGGCGAGGGAGCCGGTGTCCCCCATGATGATACGAGCGGGCGCCGCGTTCCACCAGAGGAAACCCAGACACGCACCTACGAGACCAACGGCCACGAGACCGAGATCCAGTGACGAATGCAGGTGATAGATCGCGAAGTGACGAAACTGCCAGTAGCCAATGATGGACAAGACACCAAAGCAGAACGTGGCCGATCCGGCGGCGAGTCCGTCGAGTCCGTCCGTCAGATTCACCGCGTTGGACGTC
>DASZIH010000100.1:0-12958 GCA_035949355.1 Acidimicrobiales bacterium | reverse complement strand
CGCTAGACGACGGCGTACCCTCGCCCAACGCGGTCGAGTTGGCGCGCGAGTACCGCGCGGTGTTGGAGAACATCCTGCTCAGCCGCGGCGCACGACAGATCGCCGCGCAGTTGCGTGAGATCACCGAACCCGGACGTCTCGCCGACGTCGCCGGCTACTCCCCCGACCTCTCGCTCGCCCAGAAGGTCGAGGTCCTCGAGACCATCGACGTCGAAGCACGTCTTCGTCTCGTTCTCGGATGGGCGCGCGACACGTTGGCCGACTTGACACTGCGCGAACGCATCAAGAACGATGTCGAAGAAGGCATGGAGAAGACGCAGCGTGAGTTCCTTCTGCGCCGTCAACTCGAGTCGATCAAGAAAGAGTTGGGACAGCTCGGTGACGGCGACGACGTCGACCCCGACGACTACCGCGCCAAGATCGCCGAGCGCGACCTGCCCGAACACGTGCGTAGCGCCGTCCTTCGAGAGATCGACAAGCTCGAGCGCACCAGCGACCAAAGTCCCGAGACGGGCTGGATCCGCACGTGGCTCGACACCATCCTCGACGTCCCGTGGGGCGTCGAGTCCGAGGATCGCTTGGACGTCCCTGAGGCGAAACGCATACTGGACGCCGATCACGACGGACTCGAGGACGTGAAAGATCGCATCCTCGAGCACCTCGCGGTGAGAAAGCTCCAAGCCGAGCGGGGTCTCGCGCCCGTTGACGGAAGAGGCTCGGGCGCCATACTCGCCCTCGTTGGTCCCCCCGGCGTCGGCAAGACGTCACTCGGTCAGTCGATCGCGAACGCGCTCGAGCGCAAGTACGTACGGGTGTCGCTTGGCGGCGTCCGCGACGAGGCGGAGATCCGTGGGCACCGCCGTACGTACGTCGGTGCTCAGCCCGGACGCCTCGTTCGGGCCCTTCGTGAAGCCGGCACCATGAACCCCGTCATCGTTCTCGACGAAGTCGATAAGTTGGGTTCGGACTACCGAGGTGACCCTTCCTCGGCGTTGCTCGAAGTGCTCGACCCGGCGCAGAACCACACGTTCCGCGATCATTACCTCGAAGTCGACCTCGACCTCTCGCGCGTGATGTTCGTCGCGACGGCCAACGTGATCGACACGATTCCCAGTCCTCTCCTCGACCGCATGGAGATCATTCGACTCGACGGGTACACCGAGTCCGAGAAGGTCTCGATCGCTCGTCATCACCTCCTCGATCGCCAACTCGCTCGAACGGCCCTTCGCGGTGACGAAGTCACTATCGACGACGGGGCGCTGCAAACCATCGTGGCCGACTACACCCGCGAAGCGGGCGTGCGCAGTTTGGAACGAGAGATTGGACGACTACTTCGAAAGGCGGCCACGAAACTCGCTTCCGGCGAGCGCGAAGCACCCATCGTCGTCACGGCACACGACGTACGCGAGTGGCTCGGTCGTCCCCACTTCTACTTCGAGTCGGCCGATCGCACGAGTGTGCCGGGGGTCGCGACGGGTCTCGCCGTCACCGGCGCCGGTGGCGACGTCCTCTTCGTCGAAGCGGGCGTGTCCGAGGGACCCGAAGGTTTGACCTTGACGGGTCAATTGGGCGACGTCATGAAGGAGTCAGCGGAGATCGCCATGTCGTACGTGCGTAGTCACGCCGAAGAGTTGGGCATTGATCCAAAAGTCTTCGCCGGCAAGCGATTCCACTTCCACGTCCCCGCGGGCGCCGTTCCGAAGGACGGTCCTTCTGCGGGTGTCACCCTGACGACGGCCCTCGTGAGCCTTCTTCGCGGCGTGCCCGTCCGTCCCGTCGTTGGCATGACCGGCGAAGTCACGTTGCAGGGTCGCGTCTTACCGATCGGCGGCGTCAAACAGAAGGTCTTGGCCGCGCACCGAGCCGGGTTGAGCGAAGTCATCTTACCGAAGCGCAACGAGTTCGACCTCGAAGACGTCCCCGAAGAAGTTCGCGACGCCATGACGTTCCACTTGGCCGCCACGATCGCCGACGTACTGACCCCAGCGTTGACCAGCGTTAGTCCGATCACGAGCGAGAACGAGCTACCGGCCGTAGCCTGAGTCCGTGATTGCGAAAGCGCGTTTCGGTTCTCGGAGCACCTTCATGCTGCACGTTCATCTGCGCGACATTCAACCGATGATTTGGCGGAGGTTATTGGTGCCGGGTTCGCTGACATTGACGAAACTCCACCTCGTCTTGCAAGGTGCCTTCGACTGGGAGGGCCGTCACCTGCACGGTTTCGAGATCGATGGTCTCCGATACGGACCCGCCGAAGACGACTATGACGACGAACTCGATGAGGATGAGTGGCGACTGTTCCAACTCCTAAGAGTCGATGGCCACTTCATCTACGACTACGACTTTGGGGACAATTGGATTCACGATGTTCACGTCGAAGGTGCCGAGCACACGTCATTGACGCTGAAGAAAGCTGTGTGTCTCGACGGCGCGCGAGCTCGTCCGCCCGAAGACGTCGGCGGTCCTTCGGGTTTCGGGCACTTCCTCGAGGTGATGAGCGATCCGCGTCACGACGACTACGAGGGTCACTCGCAGTCGCACGGCAGGGAATACGAGGCAGATCACTTCAGCCTCTACGACACCAACGCCCGTGTCCAGAGCCGTAGCCAATAGTCACGTAGCCGATTGCCCTACGTTCCTCAAGATATCTTTGACTGCATGCGTTGGTTGAAGTGAACAAGAGCGACCAACCGTCGTCGCGTATCGGTGCCATCGAAGCTGGTGGCACGAAGATCGTCTGCTCGGTGGGCAGAGATTGGCAGGAGATTCGCGACAGCGAGAAGCACGTCGTTGCGACAACTACGCCGGGAGAGACCGTCTCGCGAGTTCTCGACTGGTTTTCCCTTCAACAAGAGGTGGAAAGCCTGGACTCGTTTGGTGTCGCCTCGTTTGGACCCGTTGAATTTGCAACCAAGAGCATCGCCACAACGACACCAAAGGTGGCGTGGCGTGGCTTCAATTGGCGCAACGCACTGAGCGAACGATTCGGCGATCTTCCCCTGGGATTTGACACGGACACCAACGCTGCTGGTGTTGCCGAGTGGCGTTGGGGGAATGCCCAAGCACGAGGAGTCGCTGTCTACGTCACCGTGGGCACCGGGATTGGTGGCGGACTCATCGTCAATGGTGCACCGGTCCACGGACTGCTCCACCCGGAGTTCGGCCACATGTATGTTCCCCGGCAAAAGGGCGACGATTTTGCAGGGACGTGTCCCGTGCACGGCGACTGTCTTGAGGGGCTGGCGTCTGGCCCCGCCGTCAACCACCGATGGGGCCGCAGTGACGTCCATTTCCCACCGAACCATCCCGCGTGGGAGCTGGAGAGTGACTACCTCTCGTACGCCATGGCAAACATCATCACGATCACCTCTCCCGAAGTCATCATTCTCGGTGGCGGTGTCATGGCCGTCGAAGGCCTGCTCGACAATGTGCGTGAGAAGACCGTCCAACGACTCGGGGGCTACCTCGCGAAGGACGAACTCGGACGCCGTATCGGTGGCTACATCGTCGCACCAGGTCTTGGCGAAGCTTCAGGGGTGGTCGGCGCGTACGCCTTCGGGCTGGACGCAGAAATCTCCTCGAACCGAGTTGCAGAGACCTAGACCTCGGAGCCTCAGCGGACTGTCCGACTCAGCGCGTCACGTCTGTACAAGTGCGAGGAGCTGCTCCTCGACGATGGCGAGAGGTCTGTCGTTGCCCTCCGCCCGACAGAGGATGAGGGCGCCCTCGACGCTGGCTATCGAGATCAGTGCCACTCCTTGAGCTCTCTCGTGTGCGACACCGACGCTCTCGAGTTGCGAAGCCAAAAGTGATACCCACGATTCGAACGCGCCTCTCGCCGTCGCCAACAAGTCGTCGTCGCCTTCGGCAACGTCGATCGTCACTCCCGCGACGGCGCATCCAGCTGCGCCACCCGAGGCGATGACGACTTGATGAAAGAGTGAGACGAAATGTTGCAACACTGCGCTGGCGGTTGTCGCCGTGCTCGCCCGCAGGTGCCCGAGAATCTGCTCCGACGTCAGCTGCATCGCGCACACCGTCAGTTGTCGCTTTCCGTCTGGAAAATGGTGATAGATAGACCCTCGCGGAGCACCACTGTCGGCTAACACGTCCGAAAAGGACGTCGCGTTCATGCCACGCTTGCCAATGATCGACGCCGCGCTCTGCACCATTTTCTCTCGGCTATCGCCAACCATTCACGCTCCAGTTGCTATGACGGGCGTCATAGCGTAGGCTCCTGCCCATCTATGATGAGCATCATAGATGGGCAGGAGGACCGCAATGCCGATGATCGACGTCTACGCCAAAGAAGGAACGTTCTCGAACAAACACGATCTCGCGAAGGATCTCGCCAACGCGGTCATGCGGTGGGAAAAAGTCCCGCCGATAGCACTCTTCCGGAACAACACCGCCGCCTTCATCCACGACCTCCCGACTGACGCCATCTCGAACGCGGCGGGGGAAGGAAACTACGTCCGCGTACAGGTGCTCACGCCGATTGGCGTGCTCGATCGCGACAAGCAACTCGGCGTCGTCAGGGAACTCACCGACATCGTGTCGGCGGCTGCGGGCGACGCTACGCAGGCCGAACGGACGTGGGTGCTCATCACGGAGTCACCAGAGGGAGGCTGGGGCATCAACGGTCACGCGAATACGAGTGCGGACATCGTCCAAGCGGCTCGCGACGAAATCGCTAGTACATCTCCGCAGTAGTCACGAAACACCTCAATCGCGTCGAGCGCCGTCTTCCCTGACCCGTGGTGCACGACGCCGGGTCGACTCGCCGACGCGCCCCTAAGAAATCGCCGCGTCCAACAGTGTTCGCACGGCCTCGCGCGTTGACTTCGAGATTGACTGATCACCGTGTTCCATTCGCGCGGCGAGGCCCGCTCCGTCATAGAGAAGGTGTAATTGACGTCCGAGCACTGTCGGATGCGCAGCGCCCGCAGCTCTGGCGAGGTCGACGAACAACGTCCGGATCCAGGCTCGGAACTCATCGGCCGCGAGTTCGACGCGACCGCCTGCGGGCGCTTCGGCTGAAGCGGACGTAAAGGCGCACCCACGAAAGTCTGGCGATCTGAAGAGCTTCGCCTGCGATTCAAAGATGGCCATAATCTTCTCTCGCGGACTCTCGAGCTTGTCGATCGCAGCGATCAGTCGATCGGCCGTGGCGTCATGGCGAGATTGCAGGTACGCGGCGACAAGTTCTTCTTTGCTACCGAAGAGGTTGTAGAGAGACGCTTTTGCGACTCCCGCCCGCTCGATGACTCGATCGATGCCGACCGTCTGGACACCCTCCGCGTAAAAGAGTTCATTCGCCGCGGCGAGAAGTCGCTCGCGCGCGCTTGCTTGAGGCACGGAAGTTGGCGACGTGGAACGATTCATGATCATCTCCATTCAGACAGACCTGTCTATAGTAGGTCGGCCGTCGAGAGATCGTTGTCACTTGACGTACGCCGGCCACTAGTAACTGTCCCCCAGGGTCAGTACTCAGATTGCCGTGCGACCGCCGTCGACGGCCACGACGGCGCCGGTGACGTAACTGGCCTTCGACGAAGCGAGGAACCCAACGACTTCCGCAATCTCACTTGGTTGCGCCGCACGTGCCATTAAAGTGGTGTCGCCAATTGCCGACGTGCGTTTCGCGGGAGCTCCGGTGTAGACCGGTCCCGGCGCAACGACGTTGACGCGAACGCCCGAAGGGCTGTATTCCGCGGCCCACGAGCGGGTCAGTGCGGAAAGGGAGGCTTTTGTCGCGCTGTACGCCGCGCCTCCAACGAGTCCCACCTGTCCCACCATGCTGCCAATGCTGATGATGCTCCCGCTTCCTCGCGCAGCCATCTTCGGCGCAATCGCCGCCACGAGAAAGTACGCGGAGCGAACATTGGCGTTGAACATGTCGTCGAAGTCTGCGGAACTCAGCTCCTCGGTCGGGCCGAACCACGCTCGACCAGCGTTATTCACGAGCACGTCAACGGCACCGACACTTCCTGCAAGGTCCCGTAGTTCGCGTAGATCGCTCAGGTCTGCCGAAACGAATCGAGCGTTACCACCCGAGGCGAGAATCTCGTTGACCACGGCATTACCGCGCTCGGCGTCGCGGCCGTGAACGATGACGCTCCAACCGTCTTCGCCGAGGCGCAGAGCGACGGCGCGTCCAATGCCTGACGTGGCTCCCGTCACGAGAGCGGTGCCTGGGTTCGTGGACATTGCTTGCGTGGTCATGAGCGCCTCCGTTAGGTAGATAGGTCTGTCTAGTGGAATCTAGACCGGTCTGTTCACTTTGTCAAGAACAATTTTGGGCCACACCGATCCAGTCGGAACGGTCTCAGGCGACCTTTTCCGGTTAGGAGATACTGGCGCCTATGCCGCGACCAACGGCGTACGTGACACCTGCGGCGAGTACTGCGAGACCAACTTGGCGGACGACGCCAATGGCGATTGGCCGACCGGTAAGTCGAGCCACCGTGCCACCGGTGACGGCAAGTGCGAAGGCCGTGACGGCGAAACTTATCCAGAGCACCGTCGCGCCGAACAAGTACGGCAGGAGCGGCACAGCGGCTCCAATCGCGAAGGAGATGAAGGACAGGCCGGCTGCCTGGAAGGGAGAAGGCAGCTCGTCGGGATTGACACCCAACTCTTCTCTCGAGTGGACTTGCAGCGCGACGTCGGGATTCGTAGTGATCTGCTTGGCCACCTCGTTGGCCAGGTCCTGGGTCACGCCCATCTGAACGAAGGAAGCTGCGAGCTCTTGTTGTTCTTCGACGGGATGATTGGCGAGAGCATTACGTTCGATCTCGACCTCGGCGTCTACTAACTCGTTTTGGGATTTCACCGAGGTGTACTCACCCGTGGCCATCGAGAAGGCTCCCGCGACGAGACCGGCGAGACCCGAGAGGACGACGGTGTGTCGGACTGCTCCGCCTCCGCCCACGCCAGCAATGAGCGACACATTCGTTACAAGACCGTCCATCGCTCCAAAGACCGCCGGACGCAATCTCCCTCCGGACACGTCGCGATGATGCGGTTCCGGATTCTGCGTCTCTCGTTTTAAGGCGTCATTCATTCTGTAGGTCCTTCCAAGCAGAAGTTTCGCTTAAAACTGGCACTGTCCGCAACCTCGTCGAACGAAGAGAGGATGAATCCTAAAGAGGATGAGACGTCCTCGTCGACGTCACCACAGAGATCGCGAGCCGCCTAGCCGGCGAAGGCGTTTGCTTGCTGTCGGTGGCGCCACACCGCTAGCGCGGCGATGATCAGACTCACCAAGCCACCGACCGCCGTCACGTACAAGACGGGCCACAGTCGCGCCCCGAAGTAGTAGATGACCCAAAGGCCGCTGCCCATTCCGGCGGTGGCCCACGAGCTCACCGACACGCCCTTCGCCGTGTCGTACCGGACGAGGTGGACCAACTGCGGTGCCCGCGTCACCCAACCGACGAGTCCGGCACCCACGGCGGCGCCAGCCCAACCCCACTGGAGCGCGGGAAGGATGCTGAACGCGACGAAGAGAGCGAGAGATTGAAGACTTACTCGAAAGCGTGCGAAGGGCTTGAGTTCAAACCAGATCAGCAACTGCAGGGGAAGCGCGATGGTGCAACCGATGATGAGTTGCCACGAATGCACCGCGACACCGTAAAGGATCCAAAAAATGTCGAGGTAGAGAAAGAGCGTCCACGTGGTGAGCGACACACCTTCGACACCGTGTTTCGTCATTCGTTTGAACTGGGTGTAGGCGACGACGAGACTCAAGGCGACGGCAATCCAGCCGACGGCGACGGTAAAAGAGTGGAAGTTCACCGACCTAGTCTATGGGCCAAAATGTACCGAAAATGGCCGTTGAGAAGGACATATGAGATGTCTAGAACCCACGAGAGCGACGTGGTGGCGACGTGCGTCTGACCCTCCGTGAACGTGAGGTGAAGTGAGCGCGACGTCCCTAGGCGACGCGCCCTCACTCGACGGCGAGGACTCGCAAATTCGTCTTGGCGAGTTCGATGATCTCGTCTCCCCCACCTGAGAGGATCGTCCTCATCGCGAAGAGGCTGAATCCCTTCGCCTGTTCGAGTGTCACCTTCGGTGGCAGTGCCATCTCCTGGCGTGCGGTACGCACGTCGAGGAGCGCGGGACCATCATGAGAAAGGATCGCGCGAAGAGCGCCTTCGAGCTCTTCTGACTTCTCCACCGTCTGGCCAAACAGGCCAATGGATCGAGCGATGCCTGCGAAATCGGGATTGTCGAGCTCGGTACCGTAGTTCACGATCCCGGCAGCCTTCATCTCGAGCTCCACGAACGCGAGCGCGCCGTTGTTGAAGACGATGACCTTCACGGGAAGGTGCATCTGACGAAGCGTGATGAGTTCGCCAAGCAACATCGCGAGACCACCGTCACCGCACAACGCCACCACCTGACGACCAGGCTGACTCGCCTGTGCGCCTATTCCTTGGGACAAGGCGTTGGCCATCGAGCCATGGGTGAACGAACCGATTAGTCGGCGCTTGCCGTTCATGTGGAGATAGCGCGCCGCCCACACCGTCGGCGTCCCGACGTCCGCGAGGAAGATCGCGTCGTCACTCGCAAGTTGGTCGACGAGCGCTGTCACGAACTGAGGGTGAAGCGGCGCGGTCCCTCGACTCTCAGTCGCGAGATGGTCGAGACGGGCGCGCGCCCGACGATAGTGGGCGGTCATGCGGTCGAGGTGATCAGCGTCGGACTTCACCTCGAGCCGAGGTAAGAGCGCGTCGACCGTGTCCTTTACCGTGCCCACGAGACCAACGTCGACGGGAACCCTTCGACCTATCTGTTCGCCTCGAACGTCGACTTGGACCACGGGTACGCCCTCCGGGTAGAAGGGCCGGTACGGGAAGTCCGTGCCCAGCATGAGCAACGCGTCGCAGTGCTCCATGGCTCGGTAGCCCGAACTGAAGCCGATCAACCCGGTCATGCCGACGTCGTTGGGATTGTCGTGTTCGACGAACTCCTTGCCCCTGAGGGTGTGCAGCACGGGTGCCTTCAATACGGTCGCGACCGCGATCAGCTGATCGTGCGCGCCCGCGCAGCCCGCCCCGGCGAGGATGGTCACCGACTTCGAGCGGTTCAAGATCTCGGCGGCCGCCGCGACCGACGTGGCGTCAGGCCGAATGATCGACCGCGACTTCTCAACCGCGCGCACTTTCCAGGTAGCGGGGCTCTCACTCAAGAACACCTCACCGGGTATCACGACGACGGCGACACCGCGACGCTCGAGGGCCGAACGCAAGGCGACCTCGAGCACCTGGGGAAACTGCTCGCGGACGCTGACGAGCTCACAGTAGACGCTGCACTCGCGAAAGAGTTCTTGTGGATGCGTCTCCTGGAAATAGCCGCCGCCGATCTCCTCTCGCGGAATGTGGGCGGCGATGGCGAGAACTGGCACGCGACTGCGATTGGCGTCGAAGAGTCCGTTGATGAGATGAAGATTGCCCGGCCCACAACTGGCCGCGACGACGGCGAGATCACCAGTGATCGCCGCCTCTGCGGCCGCCGCGAACGCCGCCGCCTCCTCGTGACGTACGTGGACCCATTTGATCTCACCGTCACGCCGGATCGCGTCGGTGAAGCCGTTGAGTGAGTCACCGGGAAGACCGAAGATACGGCGAACGCCGGATGCTCTGAGCGTGGCGACGATGTTGTCAGCGACGGTTGTCATTGTGGGCCGCTCCTTTCCCGTGTCGAGGAAACTCGCCGCCCGCCTCAGGACCGATCGGCCACAGCGATACGCCCATTATGTGCCCTTGGGTTGCGTTCGTCCACTGAATCGTTGCAGCGACGTCGCTACAATCCAAGAATGGCGGCGAACCTGCCTCGAACGTGAAACCTGCGACACGTCCGGGCGCGATCGCCGTCGGCTCGAGACTCTTTGATCCGGGAAGAATTCGACGCTTGCGCCAAGGCGAGCCCGGACGGACCATCGTGGCGGACGCAAGGACGCTCGCCAAGATGGCTTTGACCGCAGGTCTCGCGTGGTGGCTGGGGAATCTCGCCGGACAATCCCGTCCGGTCTTCGCCGCGCTCGTCCCGATCCTCGTCATGCGTTCCGACGCGACGGCGACCATGCGGGGTTCCCTCGGACGCGTCGTCGGCGTCCTGCTCGGTGTCGGCCTCGGTCTCGCCGCCTTGGAAGTCTCTCGGCCTTCGCCCCTCAGCGTTGGCGTCACCGTTGGCGTCGCCCTCGTCATCGATCGCGTCGTTCGCGCTGTGCCGCACGTTGAACTCGACACGAGGAATCAAACGGCGGTGTCCGCGCTCCTCATGCTCTTCGTCGCGTCGAGCGTCACGTCCTACGCGGTCGCGCGCGTCTGGGAGACGGCGATCGGAGGAGCGTTGGCACTTCTCGTCGACGGTCTCGACGAAAGAATCGGGCCGTGGCGTCAAACGAAAGCCGAGCCCACCACCGAGACTTCGTCCGAGTAGGCACCAGTGGTCGTGATCGCCGAGGTCTACCCGAGATCGCGCTCGATCTGTTCGAGACTGAGACCCTTCGTCTCAGGCACCATCCGCCAAAAATACGCGAGGGCCGTCACGGTCAACGCCGCCATGAGAAAGAACGTCCCCGCGTTTGAGATGGCGTTGAGGAGAGTGAGGAATGACGCAGCGACGACGAAGTTCGCCCCCCAGTTGGCCATCGTCGCCACGCTCATCGAAAGACCGCGAATCTTCACAGGGTAGATCTCACTGATAAGTAACCAGAACACAGGGCCGAGACCAATCGCGAACGAGCCGGTGTACACCACGAGACTCGCGATCGCGATCAACGACCCGGTCGTACTCAAGTGACTGCCGCCGATCGAGAACGTGACGGCGATAGCGAGAAGTGAGAGCGCCATGCCCGCGGTGCCGGTGATGAGCAGGACACGTCGTCCCACTTTGTCGATCAGTTTGATGGCGAGCACCGTCATAGCGACGTTCACGGCACCGTTGCCGACGTTCGCGAGCAGCGACGCGGAGTTGCCGAGTCCCGCTTGGTGCAGCAACGTGGGCGCGTAGTAGATCACGGTGTTGATGCCCGTGATCTGCTGGAAGATCGCCAGAAGGACGCCAACCGTGACGAGTTTTCTGACGCCGGGTCGAAGCAGCTCTCGGTAGCTCGTCCTGCCACCACTGAATTCCGCGATCTCTTCGATCTCGGCCTCTATGTCGTGACTACTTGGGCGTACGCGAGCGAGCACCTTTCGTGCTTCCGTCGTACGCCCGTGGGCGACCAGCCACGCGGGACTCTCCGCTTGGGTCAACATCCCGATGAACAACTACACGGCGGGAATGGTCGCGAGTCCGAACATCAGACGCCAGTTGCCACTCGAACTGAGTCCGTAGTCAATGAGGAATGAGACCAAGATGCCCGAGGTGATGGCGAGTTGATTGAAACTGACGAGTGCCCCTCGCACTCGAGGCGGCGCCACTTCACTGATGTAGAGCGGCACGACCATCGACGCCGAACCGACCGCCAGCCCAATGATGAAGCGCATGATGACGAGGAACACGAACGACGGCGAGAAGGCGGCGCCGAGCACACCGACGACGAAGACTCCCGCCGTAAGGAGGATTACCGGTCGTCGACCGACGCGGTCCGCCAGTCGGCCTGAACCCACCGCGCCGACACTCGCGCCGACGAGCAAGAGTCCGGTCACCAACTCCTTGTCGAAGGAGGACATCGGACCGAAGCTCGTGTGCAAGAAGAGCAGCGCGCCCGAGACTACGCCAGTGTCGTAGCCAAAGAGCAGTCCTCCGAGCGCTGTTATCGCTGCAGTCCACAGGACCGCCCTCGCGACGGGCTCGCCGGCAGCGAAACTCGAACCCCGTGTACCAGGGTCTCGTGTTTCGTCACGTTTGCCGTCGGCGACGTCGTTGGTACCCGTTCGAAGCGGAATCCGCGACGAAAGCGGACCTCGCTGAACGAGGTTTCGGTGCCCACGGGAACTCACGGCGAGCCCCGATTCACACGGTCTCTGGAGAGGGACCAGAGACCGGCACCACGTCGCGGATGATCTCGTCGATCCGTGCCTTCGTCGCGTCATCGAAGACGAGGTCCGCCGCGGCGAGCGCCTCTTCTACGTGACTAGGGTTACGCGTTCCGACGATCGCGACGTGCACCGCGGGGTTGGCCAACGTCCACGCGACGGCCAACTGGCCAATGGTGACGCCAAGCTCCGTTCGAGCGAACGCTTGGAGCTCGGCCACCTTCGCGAGGTTGTGCTTGAAAGCGTCGCCTTGGAACACGGAACTCGTGGCCCGCCAGTCGCCGGGTGCGAACTGCGTGTCGAGTTCGAGATTCCCACCCAAAAGCCCGTGCGCCAGTGGTCCGTAGACCAAGACCCCGATGTCGTGGGCACGCGTGTAGGGAAGGATCTCGTCTTCGATCTCTCGGCGAAAGATGTGGTACACGGGTTGGAGCGTCTCGACCGGAAGGACCTCGCTGAACTCCTCCATCTGCGCGGCGTCAAAGTTCGACACGCCGACGTGGCGAATCTTGCCGTCGGCGATAAGTTTGGCGAGCTCTCCCGCCGTCTCGTCGAAGGGTGTCCTCGGGTCGGGCCAGTGGACCTGGTACAGGTCGATGTAGTCGGTGTCGAGTGCACGGAGACTGGACTCCACGCCCTCCTTGACCCACGAAGCGCTCGAGTCTCGTACGACGCCACCGTTCTCCGGACGAAGTCCGCCCTTGGTGGCGAGCACGAGGTCCTCGCGCGCGAGGCCGCGCAGCGCGGAGGCGAGGAGCCTCTCCGAAGCGCCGAAGCCGTAGGCCTGAGCCGTGTCGAAGAAGTTCACGCCGCTCTCTGCCGCGCGGCGGATCGCGAGCGTGGCGGCGTCGGTGTCCGTGGCGCCCCAATCGCCTCCGAGTTGCCACGTACCGAAGGCGACGCGCGAGACGAGCAGTTCAGACTTTCCTAATTTGATGTACTTCATGACTTCCTCCTTGTCG
>DASZIH010000099.1:0-34133 GCA_035949355.1 Acidimicrobiales bacterium | reverse complement strand
TTGTTCGCGGTGCCGGCGTTCAGCACACCGGCTGAACACGCGCAGTCGGTCCCTTCGTAGGTGAGACCGTCAACCACGCCACCGAGGAGGGGCGCGAGATGACTGATCGCGAGCACGACGTTGCCTTCGGTCGTCGCCATCGCGCCGTGACCGCCGCGACCCTTGATGCGCACCGTGAGCGTCTGGCCGTCACTCATCAAGATGCCCGCGCGCGTCGCGACGAGGCCCACCGGAGCCAACGACGTCACGTGCACGCCGATGACGTAGTCCACGGGATTGTCGTCGAGCACGCCGCCGTCGATCATCACCTTGGCGCCGCCGATCACCTCTTCGGCCGGCTGGAAGAGGAGCGTGAACTCGCCCGCGAGATCCTCTCGGCGGCGCGCCAAGAGGTCCGCGACCCCGAGCAGACTGGCGGTGTGCACGTCGTGGCCACAGGCGTGCATCACGCCGAGGTTCTGCGAGCCGTAGGGAAGGCCACGTTCCTCGGTGACCGGGAGCGCGTCGATATCGGCGCGCACCATGACGCGCTTTCCGGGCTTCGCGCCGACCAATCGAGCGACCGCGCCGGTGTCGGTCGGGCACGGACGAAGTTCGAAGCCGAGCGAGACCAGGCGTTCCTTCACTACCCTCGTCGTACGGTGCTCGTCGAAGGAAAGTTCGGGATGGGCGTGGAAGTCGTGGCGAAGGTCGACCATCGGGTCGTGCACCGCGTCGAGCAGTTCGGGCAGGTCATCGATGAACGATCGGGCCATGGTCGCATCGTAGTTAGTCGACCACGACTTCATGGAAACGACGTCGGCTAGGATGGTGGGCCAGTATCAACGCGGCTGTAGCTCAGCGGATTAGAGCATCGGTCTACGGAACCGAGGGTCGGGGGTTCGAATCCCTCCAGCCGCACTTCAATGCTGGGGGATAGGTGATAGGGACATGTAAAACGTCCGCCCCACTTCTCAGGGAGCAAAAACAACCCGAAGCCGATTGTCTGTTTTCGCCGTACGATCGAAAGATGGAGGAGTGCATCCACGGACTTAGGCCGGCCTCGTGCCAGCAATGCAGAAAGCCTCCCGCCGGCGTAAAGGAAATCGTCTACCTGACGAAGGGTGGAAATGCTTTCCACAATCGAAGAGACTGCAAGTGGCTCATCAAAGGACAGAACTTCGCTGAGCATAAGGGCCAGGAAGTCCATACAGTTGAGTCCACGCCATGGAGCGAAGCAGCTCAGACCCATGTGCGATGTTTGTACTGCTGCCGAGATGATGATCGCTCCGGTTGAATTTCAAGCTCTAGAACCGTGGCTCGACTTTCTGTCGGAATCCTTGATTGGCATTAGAGGCAGGTCGTCAAGTCTCATCACCTAGAAGCGGCGTGTTCGATAGCCAGAAGTGGCTTTCCCCGTGCAGCCAGTGACCGCGTAGTTGGAACATCCGAAGAACTCACCATGACGACCTCGTCGCTCGATCAGGATGCCCCATTTGCACTTCGGGCATGGGGTGAAATTCCTGTTGGAGTGATTAACACATCCGAAGTGAATTGGGTTTAGCGAAGTCGCATGAAGTCTCTGGTCACAAATGTCACACTTTGGTGACCGGAAGATGCAATAGGGCGAGTTCGAACGATGTGTCCCACCGTCACGTGACGACGATGTGAGAACTCCTGACCCGCATAGCGGACACCTCACGGTTTCAAGGTGTTGAGGGCCCACAGCCACTCCGTGTTCCTGTTCGAGCAACTCCACCGCAAAGAGCGACGGCTCCTGAAGTGGAGTAATCAGGTGGCAAGCTACCCGGGCCCTCGTCAAGGAGACGTAGAGAAGTCGTCTCTCCTCGGCGTACTCATACGACTCAGGTTCAGGCATCACCAGTGCAAGTACCGGATCGTCTTCGATGGTTGACGGGAAGCCTCTGAGGTCCTGAACAACGTCGACAACGATGACATAATCAGCTTCCGAACCTTTGGATCGATGGATGGACCGGATGTCGAAAGGGCCGTGCCAGAGGCGCCCGACATCGTGGTGGCTTGGAAGGTTGTTGTTGTATCGCGCTATTACCAGTAGCGAAGCGGCGCCGTCGTTCCCAGTTCCAATTGACTCAATGACCCCCTCGAGGTTCTCACTTCTCCGCGTCGGATCAGCTCCGGTGTGAAGGAATAGCGTGTTTGACGACGTAGATACGTTGGAGGACTTGACTGTCTTCCTAAGTTGCGCTGGGTTCTTCTGAACGAAGACTCCAGAGATCTCCGCCAGAGACTGCGGAAACCTGTGCGTCTCCGCAAGGCGAACTGTCTTTCGGCCTCGTGTACGACGGCTGGCTCGTCTCATGATGCCGATGTCTGCTCCGGCGAATCGGTTGATCGATTCCACCTCTGGTCAGGACTTTTACACGCGTAGGAAGAGGGGCGAAGCTATTTCGCAAAGTAGGGAGAAGGAGAAGGTGTGGAAGGAAGAGCACACCTTGAGAGGAGACCCCGAGGTGTATCGGAGGGAGATCCTTCCGGAGTTGGAGAGGGTGACCCTATCTCAAATCATGGGGGCATGTGGGGTGGCGAAGTCGACGGCCTCAGGGATCAGGTCAGGCAAGCGCGTCCCGTCGGCCAGACATTGGGAGGCGTTGCGATCACTCTGCTCGGACATTATTCAGCATTGAGACAGGCCGCTTTGTAGGCTTCCACTTCCAGTGATTTCGTAAGGTTTGTTAGTCAGGACAGTGATCACAGATGAAACGTCGATGGCTCGAACGAAGATTGCCCGGTCCAGCGCGTTCTTGGGTGCGATTAGTAAGTTCCCCTCGCTATTGGTCATTTCGCAGGCGCTTCATTTCCTTATCAACGAGGAGAACCGGCTTAGCATCCGGGGCAATCTTCCGAAGCTCTGAGAAGAAAGAAGATCTCAACTACGCCTGGCAAGTGATACGCAGCGGACTTCGATATCTCGTGGGCACTGTCCTGTTGTTGACCGTAAGTCAAGGCATATCCGCGTTGATCAAATCCCATGGCAATAGTTGGGCCGACCGATTCACTTCTCAGCCCACTCCGTCGACATATACCGCCCTTGTCTCTGGATCAGTGGGTGCGCTTGCAGTGTTTCTCGCACTCTTCTTTACGACCGTCGGTGTAGTTGCTTCTACCTCATATCAAGAAGTTCCAAGAGAAGTCCGACAACTCTTCGTAGATGAACGGGGTAATACTCTCTTTACAAGAAGTACTCTCCGCGCGCTTCTATTTGGTGTTGCCCTATTGTCATTCCCTGCAATCGGGATCCAGGCGTCAGTCCTAAGTATCTTGATCGACCTACTGTTAACACTCTTCGCCTTGATCAGCCTCGTAATCGTTGGACTACGCCTATTCAACTTCTTTGACCTTTCCTCGCTGAGCGATCCCCTGCAACTTCGCTTGGATCAGTTTGTAAGACTTGCCAGTGCCAGGAGGTCCATCCCTCGTGAACTTAGGGTTCGGATTGCTCACGCCGGTGCCGTACAAACTCTTGGACGATACCGACAAATCATCGCGCTTCTTGGAGGGCATCAAGGAACAGAGGCGGAGGTTCCGATAAAGATCTCGCGCCAGCTCCTTGGATTCGAAATTAGGTATGCCTCGATGAAAGCGTCCATCCCCACACAGAGCGCGTGGTTCCGCAGAGAGTTTGCCCATCGCAATTGGTTGACCATGGATTCGACGCACCTGGACATTGCCCTCGACACACGAACATCAGTGCAACCTCAATATGTTCCGGATCGAAACTGGATTGAGAAGGAACTTGCTGGGTTATTGACCGAGTTGCTCACGTTGATAATTGACAAGAATAATTGGCGGGAGTCCATCGAGTTGGGCGATCTCATTCTCTCAACAATTGGCAAGATCAGTTCGAAGGGACAGGTTGATGAGGCACTTATCTTTCGCGGCGTATTGGATAAAGCGTTCGCAAGAAGTCGAACTACCAGAGTCCGATCCGG
Source organism: Acidimicrobiales bacterium (assembly GCA_035949355.1). Classification (GTDB taxonomy): domain Bacteria; phylum Actinomycetota; class Acidimicrobiia; order Acidimicrobiales; family RAAP-2; genus RAAP-2. Next base: position 30,183 of record DASZIH010000099.1, on the reverse strand, counting down.
GGGGCGCAGTGGCGACACTCTTCGATTCGACGATGCGCAAAGAATAGAAGACGCGCATTACGAAATCGGTCGGCAAATGGTCGACTCGTTAACCATTGCCGGTTTAGGATTTGCGTCCTTCGCGGAAAAGATTGACGTCGGCCAAACACGAGGATTGTGGCACAACGCGGTTTCGTCGAGGCATGGTCCGTATCAAACCGGAGCTGTAGATCGAGTTCTCGTTGACCTCGAGGTGATCACCGATGGCGTGCAGTTTGAGTTGACGTCCGAACGAGAGAAGGTTACGCCGAATTGGTGGATTGACCACTACTTGGCACACGCACTATCCGATCATTTGACTCAAGGGTTTAGGACCTTGGTGAACAAGATTCGAGATGAGACTCTCGTCATGATCGACGAGGCAATCGCTAACGGAGAGATATTTGTTGCTACGGGATTGATACTTGCCGGACTTGAATGCGTAAGGAAGCTTGAAGCGGCGAAGCCACGAATTGCTAGAACGGTGTCAAACCTTCATGAGATGCGAAGTGAGGCAATTGGCGATGAAGAATGGTTGGACCTGTCGTGAGCGATGAGGAACTAACTTTGATCGAAGAACGAATGTTGACGCTTCTGTCGACTGTCTTCGTTCCTCTAGACAACGAGCAACACGATCCAACTCGGCCTGATCTGTTTGGACAATCATTTACCGTGCTTTTCGACGCGGCTTTTCATGCACTCTTGAACAACCGTTCACATTTTGTCGTTGCACTGTTTCCAAAACTGATTGTTGGCACCGAGAGGGCAAGAAATCGCCTGATTCGCGACCTAGCCGATGTCGAAATACTTCAACGAGTCGGATTTGTTACCTCACCGATATTGGGCCTAATGGAGCTAAGCGGATACGCAATTTTGACAAGCGAGCTTTTCGACAACGAGGTTTGGCACGAGGTCAAATCGACGTGGGACCAGCTTCTTTCACCGGACTATCACCCGGAATTCGCGGACCAAATGATTGTTGCGCTCCAATTTCATGAATCTGTAATTGGTAGCGATACCTCTGGTATAGAACGAACTCGTCGAAGGATTGAGTTCGACAACTTACTTCGGTCCAGAGGAATCTACCAAGCGGACACAATGTATGGCGAGGAGGGCGTTTCTCCTTCCCCCAGTCCAATCTTGGCCGCGTTCGCACCGTACGATGTCGGGGGTATTGAAGAGTCGATGGATCTCTTTGCTGTGGAATATCTTGCTAAACGCCGCGGATTCGACTTGTCGACGCTGCCGAGGAGCGCACGGTCTCTCATGGAGAGGATCAATAGAAATGATGCTTGAGTTCGCTCAACTGGCACCAATTCCATGCTCCGTTAAGTCCCAACGAATTTGGTGGCGAAAATGACTAACAATGAACTGCCCCTTGTGGGCAACAGAAGATCGCAATGGTTCTATAGCGACTCTGTCATCGACCCCGAACTCGCAAAGTTTCTCGCAACTGCCATGATCTCAACGGGATTCTATGAGCACATGCTTTCCGATGACATGCGAGATCTGTTGCCCTATGGTCGAGGAATTGATCATGGATTTCGTGTGGAATTCGAGGGTTCCGATAGAGGTCGTGCTGAAGCACTCGTTAGAAGTGCTCTGAGTCCACATAATCAACACTCCACGATTGAGCAGAGCGTCAGAACTTTTGTAATCTACGCAGCGCAGTTGTGCGTTTTGCTGGTTAATCCCACATATGAGATCGAATACATGTTCCGCGGAGGAGACTCAAACGACAAACCGGAAGCTTTCTTCATTCATCACATTCCACCCGCAACGATCGGGCGAATTCGCGGTCAGCCCATTCAGTACGTCCCGAGGGATTTGTCCGAAGCGACTACTCGTAATGGTCTCGCATACGTTCGTCTTGACCCTTCCCGATTGGTGTCCATCACGATTCCCAAGGACCTCAGGAAGAGACTCGGAGCGACTATACAATTCCTAAGAGTTGCTAGTGCCGCACAGAAGAGCGAGTTCCTAATGGCGCGGGAACAAATGGCGAACTTGGGGGACTTTGACTTTAGCGAATATAACCAACTGATCGGTCAATTCTTCTATAAGGGCACACGTGATGTGGGTTGGACGTCCAGGGAGCTCTTTGATAAACACTCTCTCTATCCCTATGTCATTTGGCGTTACTTGCAGTTCTTGCGTTTCAAGATTGAACTTCGGAACGCAATCGTTGCAGGACTGAACCAAATCTTGAGTGTGGCAGGAGAGCAAGTCGGGGTTGAATGTTGTTTTCGTATTGAAGGCGTCCTCCAGGTATCCGATATAAGCCAATCCGAGGCTCATTTGAAGGAGGGAAGTGCACTCCTCGAAAGCTTGACGTCGTTTTGAACTTGCTTTGGCAGCAATGGCGGACGTTTTGGACGTCCGTATCACCTATCCCCACTTCAATGCTGGGAGTCAGGTACTCAGGTACTGGCTCGTTGTCGTCGGGTCGGACGCTCCTCGCCGGATCCCTCATTCACCGCCTCGGTCATCGCGCGGCGTGGACGAAAAGTGGGAGTGAGATGCCTTCGTTCGGCGTCGTAACGTCCGAGGATCACGCCAAGGATGTCGAAATGGCGCGAGACGACGAACGCGAAGGGTTCAATCGTTGCGGGGCCCTCGCACACGGAGCAGTGCAAGTTTCGGTACTTGTACGCTGACCACGCCAGCGATGGTGGGTGGCGTTGAGTCTTGCATCAGCTGCGCCGGGTTACGCGTTTCGATTCCCGTCTGGTCGCCGAGTCCCTCGATACCATTGGCCCACATGGGCGCCTTGACGCGCAGTCGTCGCAGAGTTCATGGTTCGTGTCCCGAGCAAGGGATTGCGCTGCTCGGAACGCTGATTACCCTCATTGTGTTGGCGGTCATGGCCGTGATCATGCTCAACGCCCTGGGCGGCTCACCTTCGGCTACGGGCACGACCACCACGATTCCCGGCGCGACCACGACCACGGTAGCTGCGACGCCGGAGAGCGGAGCGCGAGAGGCCGCCACTTCTGCCTGTCGGGCGAACTACCGGGCAATGTTGACGGCACTCGCCGACTACCGCTCGCTCAACGGGTCGTCGCCAGCCGCCGGAACCGCGTGGGCAACGGCGGCGGCCAATGGCGGGCCCTACCTGCAGGTCTGGCCAGCGGGTGCCCCCTACTACGCAATCACCTGGAACGGAGCGCAATTGAGCGTCATCCCTGTGAGGGGTGCGCCCTCGCACGGGTCGGACGGCACCAGATCTCCCAAGTCCGGCTGTTTCGCGATTTGAACTGTTCGACGGCGAAGGCGATGAGATGCGTCTTCGCGTTGGGCGTCCTGGAACAACTAGCGCGAGCAACTAAAAGTGACAACACAGCGCGCTCGCGCTTTGCGAAGTCGCTTCAATTGTGAAACGTTCATTCCAACAACAAACGAACTTGCTTCACATAAATTATCCAGACCGACGACCGCCGTGCGTCAGAGTCTCGACGAAGCAAAGGGACGAGACGAGCATGAACGCCACGCCGATAATCCCTACGAGAACGGTGTGCGTGAAGAAAGCGACAAGGATCGCCAATCCCAAAATGAACCCAAAGACACTCGCGAAGCGCACCTGCCGCCGACGAGTCGAGTACTTGATCGCGTCGACCTTGTGCGTGAAGCGCGCGTCACTCTCGAGCGACTCCTCCAGGCTGGTAAGAATTCTTTGCTCATGCTCAGATAGGGGCACGCTCCCTCCTCCCGTACTTCACTGGTACATCGGTACATCTGTTCGGAGCGATCGCTTCCTCAGCACGTTCTCGGAGCTCATGCTCCGTCCACCGACCGCACGCTGTCAAGTCGCCGCCTCTCGTCCGGCACGACCCATCGCGAATCCACCGAAACTTGCGAGGAGAACGCCCGGGCCAACAGCAAGTCCCGCCCAATAGGCCAGCGTCATCGACGGCGACGCAGTGTGGAAATAACCGCCGACCAGTGTGGGCCACACCACGGGGATGACCGCGAGCCACGCGCCGGAGAGGAACGCAAGGAATCCGGAGGCGACGAGCACCCCCGGGGCCAGCATGCCCGAGGGACGACGCGCGCTCACGATGATCAGCAGGCACGCCAGCACGCCGGCAGCGCCTGGTACGAGGGCTCCAAGTGCGTGAACCTCATTCCACGTCCACGACGCCGTCCCGTCTGGCGAAAACCCAAAGGTCGGGCCGACGAAGGGGACGATTCCCGCCCACGCGGAGACCAACAAGGCGAGAAAGCCTCCAAGAATCAGACTGAGCGGTGCGCCTCGTGGTGACGTTTGGAGAATCGGAGTCGGCGTTGGCTTCGGCTCGACTTCGTTTCTTTCAGCTTGCTCATTTTCTTCGTCGTTCACGACGTCAGAGTGATGCCTTAACAAGTGGGTCATAAACACCTCCTTGGTTGCATCTCCATTTTACTTTCCCCTCGTCATTTTGACGCCGAAATTTCGCCGGAGAATTGCCTGGTGGGTCGAACCAAGGGGCTTTTGTGCTCTCTCCGAGTTGCGAAAACAGGGGCATTCGGTGACTACGTGGAACCGCCTTATTTCGCTTTCGAATACGCGTGGCTAACGAGTGCGAGTGATTATAAGAATCGCTTGACACTCGCTCACGCGCCATGGATACTCACGTTTAGAGGCGCTCATGATTGGCCAGGTTGGAGACGACCAATGAAGAGGGATCATGGCTTTGGAGTTCGTTGACGACATGGCCCGAGGTTCACGATGGTGGGACGAAGTTGGTCACTACGACGTTGACGATGACGCGGACAGTGACGATCAATCGAAAGAGACGGTGTCACGACGAGATCGCAGAGAGAGCACGAGCGAGGCGCTTGAGTCTTCGGAGCGCTCGGACACGACCGCCGTCGACGCACCAAAGCCAGAGGCGATGCCCAGCGAGCAAGGACACTCAACTACGACCACCGAATTGCCGTTTGCGTTCTTGCTGGAGGACGCGCTAACGAATTGATTCTTTTCCTTCGTGATTGAACGGTAGGAAGTTGGCGGCTGTGACCACTAGGTAGCCGATGAGAGGATCAACGTCGCTGGTTCAAGATTCTTTGTGTACCACGAGCACCGAACAGGCCGCGTGCGACACGACGGCCGCCGCAACGCTGCCGAGCAAGTGACCGACCAGACCGGTGTGCCGGTGAGCGCCAAGCACGATCAGACTCACGTGGTGCGCCTCTGCGGTCTGGATGATCCCTTTCCACGTTGGCGCCGCCTCGGTGGTCAGACCCTCTGCTCGAAAGCCCACGTTGCGCGCGAGCGACGCGCCGAACGCGGCGGTCTCTTCTGCGGCTTCGCGGACTTGGTTCGCGGCGTCAGCGTCGAAGTGGCGCTTGTTGACAGGCTCGAAGCCGACGTCGGCGGGCTGCCATACGCAGAGAACGAGGGCCTCACGACCAGGTGCGAGCTCACGCCCCGCGCGCTCGATGGCGAGCGCCGCAAGTTCAGTGCCGTCATAAACGAAGAGGATGGGGCCGGTGGGAGTCGTCGAATCAGCATCACGTGTGCACATGTCAAACGTTACTTTCGCTGCGTGCGCCCGCCATCACGGGCACCTTGGTCTCGGGCACGCTCCGACGAAGCTTCGCGAACAGCGGTGGCGACTCCCACGCGGGATCGACGCCGGAGAGGAAGCGATCGAGATCGGGCGCCTGGGGACGAGCACCGCTCAACAGGTAGATGACGACGCCGATGACCGCGCCGCCAAGGGCGAGTCCGAGGCCCACCCACAGCGCGATGGCCGTGCCCGCGTCGAGACCACCGCCGGTGGCGGCGGCGAAGTGGATGAAGATCGGAGCGACCATGAAGGCCGCGACCGCTCGGAAGAGCTCGACGATGGCGAACACTCGCTGGAGGTTGGCCGATGGCAAGGAGAAGCCTGCGACGAACAACGCGGGCGCCACCGTCGCGCCAAGACCAATCCCCGTGAGACCCGAGCCCAGAAGCGTCATCGCCTGACTTGACGGGACCGAGAGTCGAAAGACGACGATGCCGGCCGCCAGCATCACCATGCCCACGAGCGGGAGGTAGTGCATCGCGCGCTTGCGCACGACGAGTCCGAGCGCCACCGCCGAGAGCACGGCGCCGGCGACTTCGGGCAGGTAGAGGAGGCCAATGTGCAACGGACTGTAACGCGACTCGAGCACACCAACCGTTAGTGCGGTCGCGGAGACTGACGCGGCAGCGGCGAACAGCGCCACGACGATTCCGGCGACGGGTATCGAACTTGTGAGCATCGTCTTGACGGTCAACAGGGGTCGCTTCGCGAGGAACTGGTAGACGACGAGGATGATGATGAGCCCGAGACCACCGAGCAGCGGCACGATCGTTTCGACGTTGAGCAGTGCGTGGGTCGTGAGCTCCGACGCGCCGAAGAAGGCTGCCACGCAGCCCACGGCGGCGAGGCCGATCGCCGGAAAGTCGCGCGGCGAATCAGGATTGGCCGCCGGAGAGTCTTCGAAGGTCAACAGCACGAGGATGAGTGCGATGACGGCAATGCCGACGACGATCCAGAACAGGGGTCGCCACGCGAACGACTCCGCCTGCACGCCACCAATGAGGGGACCGAGCGCGACCGCTCCGAAGATGCACATGTTCATGATCACTGCGGTGTCGCGCAGCTTCTTCGCGGGATAGCCGATGGCCAACGGCGGGACCGCCGAAATCAACAACAGGCTCGTGCTCAGTCCCTGGATGATGTGGCCGGTGATGAACATCCCAGCGTCGGTTGCCGACGCCGTCAGCACCGAGCCAATGACGAGCAGGACCGCGTACCCGACGAGCATCCTTCGCTGGGGGAAATGCTGGGCAAACTGCACCGCGAGCACCGTGCCGAGGGCGTAGGCGGCGTTCGCCAGTCCCGATCCGAGGCTGAACGTCTGCGCGGACATGTGCAGTTGCTTGCTGATGATCGGCGTCAAGGGACCGAGCGCCGCGGACAACGCCAAGTACGGAATCAACGCGAACATGACCATCGTCGCGACGGCCGAGTAGCGCCCGGCTAAGGGACCTTGGATCATCGCGTCGCCTCGCTCACGTTCGAAACGACGTTGCTGTTCGACGCAGGCGGCAGACTCGACTGCACCGTGTTGTTGACTGGGGAGGGCATCGCTGAGCACCTTTCCGTTAAGATTCGGTAGGAAACGGAAACTTCCTCCACTTACTATACGGAGAGTGCCTCCGGATTGTGACCTGATGTCAAGAAAAGTGATCGGAACTGGACATATGCTTCGGCCAGTGACCATACCTTTGGAGCCCGTGGCGGGCCCGGCGACGAATGACGGCGCCGAAAGCGCGCATCGCGCGATGCGCTCCGACGCTCAGAGGAATCACGACCGCCTCGTCGCGGCGGCGCGAGAGGTCTTTTCACTGCAGGGCAGTGACGCGTCGATGGAGGCGATCGCCCTTCAGGCCGGGGTCGGTGCCGGGACCTTGTATCGACACTTCCCGCGTCGAATCGACCTCGTCGAAGCGGTCTATCGCAACGACGTCGACGAACTGCTCCTCGCGGCCGAGAAGGCGGTCGCGAACTTTGCGCCGTGGGAGGCACTGGTCAACTGGCTCGATTCATTTCTCCGGTACTCCCTCGGCAAGCGCGTCTTCCTTACCGAACTCCGTGAGGCGTTCGAGAAGAATCCGGAGCTCAGGTTGAGCTCTCGGGAAAAAGTGGAACTGAGCTTCACCCTCGTGCTGGAGAACGCGCAGCGCGCGGGTGTGGCGCGAACTGATATTGACGGTTCAGATCTCATGTTGTTAGTCGGTGGCATGTGTACCGGTCCGACGCTCGTGAAGGCGCAAGGTGAGCGCCTCCTCGCGATGGTGATCGACGGTCTGCGCGTCACTGACTGACTCGATTGACGCGTCGAAGGCGGTGATGGGCGCGTCATCTCGCGGGCCCCAAGTGAGAAGTCCTAATCCGTGTAGAGCTTCGCTCCGAGCACGATGATCACGAACGAGAGCACGATCGGCGTGATGACGGGGCCGATCCACGTGACCGGAATGAGGAAGAACACGTCCTTGGTGAACAGGCTGCGCGGCCAATTGTCCTCGACGCGCAGGAACAGGTAGTACGCCAGGTCCCAGCAGCCGAACGCGACGAGGAAAGCTCCGCAACGCGCCTTCCAGGTTCGTGCGGCCACGAAAGCGAGTGTCGCCAACATGACGATGGTCGCGGCTTCGCGCGTCACCTCGATGACGCTGACCCGGTGATTGACGAGGAGCGATTGAATCGGCGAGACGAACGTGATGAATCCGAGATTGAGATAGGTCCGGTAGTGCGAGAACACGTAGTTCTTGTGGAAGTTCCCGAGGGCCCTCAAGTAGTAGACGACGGCGGCCTCGACGAAGCCGAAGGCCACGCCGAAAACGATCAGAACGATCAGATTGACGCGCTGCAATTGTCTGTCCGGCTGGAGACGGCGCACGTACTCAGTGTAATGACGCGTATGACGAGGTTCTTTGGGTCTTCGAGGTTCGCCAGCCCCCCTGTGGGCCCGTGATTCATTGGTAGTGTTGAGGGACGCTCAGCCAATTTTCAAGGACTCTGTTGCTCCGGCAGCCGTCATTCACGCGTACGCATTAGGAGATTTCATGAAGGTACTGGTTCTCGGTGGCGACGGATTCTGTGGCTGGCCCACGGCGCTGCACCTCTCGGACGAAGGTCACGACGTTACGATCGTCGACAATCTGAGTCGTCGCAAGATCGACATCGAACTCGAGGTCGAGTCGCTCACGCCGATTCGCCCGATCCACGAGCGCGTGCGCGTGTGGAAGGAACTGACGGGCAAGACGATCGACTTCGTCCTCCTCGACTTGGCCGAAGAGTACGACCGACTCGAAGCGCTGCTGCGAGAGGTCCGTCCCGACGCGATCGTCCACTTCGGAGAACAGCGCGCCGCGCCGTATTCGATGCGCAACACCGCCTCCAAGCGCTACACCGTCGACAACAACGTTCGCGCTACGCACAACGTCCTGGCGGCCATCATGTCGAGTGGTCTCGATATTGCGTTGGTGCATCTTGGCACCATGGGTGTCTACGGCTACGGCTGGTCCGGCTCGGCGCCCATCCCCGAGGGCTACCTGACGGTGAAAGTCCCCACTCCCGACGGCGACATCGACCGCGAGATCCTGCATCCGGCCAACCCGGGCTCGGTGTACCACATGACCAAGACGCTCGACCAGCTGCTCTTCGCTTTCTACGCGGCGAACGACCAGATACGGATCACCGACTTGCACCAGGGGATCGTCTGGGGTACCCAGACACCTCAGACCGCACTCGACGAGCGACTGATCAACCGCTTCGACTACGACGGTGACTACGGCACCGTCTTGAACCGCTTCTTGATGCAGGCGGCCATTGGTCACCCGCTCACGGTGCACGGCACCGGTGGACAGACGCGCGCCTTCATCCACATCCGCGACACCGTCCGCTGCGTTCAGATCGCGTTGGAGAATCCACCGGAGCGCGGCGACAAGCCCCAAGTCTTCAACCAGGTCACCGAGGTTCACCGCATCGGCGAGCTCGCCGAACTGATCGCCAAGTTGACGGGTGTCGAGGTGGCGTTCCTGCCGAATCCCCGTCGCGAGGCCGTCGAGAACGAGCTCAACGTCAGTCGTGACAAGTTCTTGGCGCTGGGCCTCAATCCGACGAAGCTTTCGGAAGGTCTCCTCGAGGAGGCTCGCGACATCGCGATGCGCTACAAGGATCGAGCCGACACGACGAAGATCATCGCCCGCTCGGTGTGGCGTCAGGGCATGGAGACGTCCCCGGACCTCATGAAGAGCTAGTACCCGCAATTCCTCTGGTCGCGCCGACGGGCGTGTGAGACTTCGGGCATGTCCAAAATCTATGACTACGTCCGCCATCCTCGCCTCAACGAGCTCGCCCGTGCCGGCCATCCGATAAAGACCAACGACTTTCGTAAAGCCAAGTCGGGCGGCTTCTTCGCTCGACTCAACTCGAAGTTCGGTCTGAAGGTCACGTTGGTGGTCGGCACCATGTGGTGCGCGTACTTCTTCACCGTGCTGGCACTCTTAGCGCTTCCCTCCGCGATAAAGCAGGGCACCTACTACATCGTCGTGTGGCTCTCGAGTAGCTTCTTGCAGCTGGTCCTGTTGCCCATCATCATCGTGGGTCAGAACATCCAAGCCGCCGCCGCCGACAAACGATCGGAAGAGACGTACAAGGACGCCGAAGCGGTTCTGAAAGAGTCCGAGGAGATCCAAAAGCACCTGCTCGCCCAGGACGAAGCGATCACGGGCATCCTGGACCGACTCGAGGCTTTGCACGCTACGCCGCCACCGGCGGGGCAGGTTTAGAACCCTCTACTTTGCTTCAGTTCCAGGATCTGTTGACACATCACGCTCCACGTCGGCACGCCGTCCTTTAACACGGCGCGACGAAAGGGTTCGGCGAACTGGTTGAAATCGAGGCGCTCGAGAGATTCGGTCATGGTTGAGAGGAATGTCACGCCGATCGACACGAACATGATCGAGCGAATCAGGTAGCGCAGTCGGTTCTTCTCGTCGTCACTGACGTGGGCGAGTAACGGAATGACCGCTTCGAGTTCGCTCAGTTGTCCCAGGATCGCCACCCGCAGCTTGTCGCTCTGGGCGGCCGCGAGGGCCGTCTCGAGCGTGAAGCTGCGGCGCACCGCGTTTTGGTGACTCGCCGAATTGTGCAGGAGTTGCGTGATCGATCCCTCCTCGAGCACGTTGACGAAGTTCGAGATCTTCATCCAGCGCGCGCGCATGAGATCATGGAACGAGGCGATGACGAGGTCTTCCTTGGAGGGGTAGAGCTTGTAGATCGCTCCCGGCGAACAGTTGGCCCGTCGGGCGATGCGCGAGATCGTCGCGCGGGTGTAGCCGCTCTTGCCCACCACACCGAACGTTGCGTAAGCGAGTTGGGTCTTGAGATCGTCGCCTGGCGCCAAGACGATCGGATCGACGGGCTCTTCGAGCTTTACCTCGTCGACGTCGCGCGGATCGGTCTCCAGGGTCTCCAGCAGCAACTTCTCGAGCACGCTCTGATAGTCGCGGTCCCAGCCGAACTGGGAGTCGGCGAAGATCTGCACCATCGTCATGGCGAAGATCGTGATCCCACGGGTGAACGAAGCGCTCTCGGTGCTCGCCTCATCGACCGCGCGGTCCAGATAGTCGTGAATGAACGGCTCCACCTCTTCGTGGACGGTGGGAATCCGTCGCGACGTCAAGAGCAACTGGACGCACGCCACGTCCGCGGGCGTCGCGGCGCGGATGAAGTCGAAGATGGCCCCGACGGTCGTGGTCGTAGGGTCTTCGGCGGCGCTCATGCAGAGCTCGAACATCATCACCGCGCGATCGAAGAGGACGGAGTTCCACAGGTCCACAAGGAGCTCGTCGACGTCTTCGTAGCGGGCGTAGGTGGCGCCGTGGGTGAGGCCGGCCTCGTGACCGACGTCGCGCAGCGAGACGTGGTCCACGCCTACGCGCAGCACTTCGCTCACCGCGGCGTCACGGATGGCCGTGTCGTTCGCGACGGCACGAGCGCTTCGCGTTCGCTGGGTTCTTGGCATAGACAATCGTACCTAAAGAGTTCGCATGATTTCTTGGCCGACGTGCTCGACTCGCTGGATTCAGGGGATTGGAGGACGTGCGAGATTAGAGGGGTGGAATCCTCGTCATGAGCAGCGTGCTCGCAGCCCTCTCGACCACGACGACCGTGGTCAACGTGCATCGGGGCGCGGTGCTGCCCGAAGGTCGATTCGTCGTCCTCGCGGTGCCCGCCGCGGCACTGCTCTTTTACGTCCTCGTCGTGCGGCGGCGGCGAGCACCCTGAGACCGTGAGTACCTCCTTTCCCTACGTGCCGCTCGATCATCGGGGGTGGCGACTTGCCATGGGACTGCGCCCGCTCGATCTCTCGAGGTGGCTCGAGTTCGACGAGCACTGCGACGAGGAGCTCGCACTGAAGGCCGAACTGCTCGAGAGCGACTACGACGTCGTCGTCGCGACGAACCCCGAAGGCGACGAAGCCAGCCTCGAACTACTCGTCGAACTCAAGCGGTTCTTGCGCGACGTCCACCCCGAGCGCTCAACCGTGACCAGTGAGAGCGAGCACTCCATCGTCCAAGCCAGCCGACTCGTCCAAGAGGACCTCTGCGTGATGGTGAAAGAGGACACGTGGCGTCTGCGCGCGGCGTGCGTCTGTTTTCCGTCCCGGTGGGACCTCGCGAGCAAGATCGGCACCACGCTCGACGACATCCACTCGCCCGTGCCGCTCTACGACCAAGAGCTCGCGCGTCCAACGAACGCCTTCTTCGATCGACTTACGCCCGAGAAGTCGTTCTGGCGACTGAATTGGACGCTCGTCGACAGCCCCGTGTTGCACCAACGCGCGAGGACGCGGCTCCCGCCGACTGGTGACCTCGCCGATTGGTACTTTCGCGTTGAGCGTCAGACTCTGCGCCAACTTCCGATATCGCGAGCCATCGTCTTCACCATTCGCACGTACGTCGCGTCAGCGGCTTCTTTACGCGACAACGACGAGGAGTTCGTCCACGCGCTCCTGCACGGGCTCGACACCGCGCCAGCGTCGGTGCAGGACTACAAGGGCTGGGCGGGCGTCGCGACGCGACTGCGCGATCAGCTCTAGTCGCGCGTCAGGTCCTTCGCGATGGCGATCACCTGCATCTCGTCCGTTCCCGCGTAGATGCGTAACACCCGAGCGTCACGACTGAGCTGTTCGACGCGGTACTCGGCAACGTAGCCGTTGCCCCCGAGTATCTGGATGGCGTCGTCGGCGACTTGGCACGCGGCCTGGGCGGCGTAGAGCTTCATGGCCGAAGCCTCGGCGAGTGTGGGCACGGCGCCGGCGATGGACCGCTCCACGTGCGTGAAGACGAGGTTGCGCACGTTGACGCGCGCGACTTCCATCTGGGCGAGTTTGAGTTGGATGAGCTGATACTCGCCAATGGGCGTACCCCACAGCGTGCGGTGCTTCGCGTAGTCGACGGCGATGCGGGTGCACTCCTCGATCACGCCGAGCGCCATGGCGGCGACGCCCGCGCGTTCCGCGACGAAATTGTCCTTCGCGCTCTGTCGTCCGCCGCCCCTCGTCTCTTCGCTTTCGCCGAGCAGGCGGTCGCGACCGACGACGACGTCGCTCAAGAAGACGTCGCCCGTGGGCGACGCGTGCTGACCCATCTTTCGCATGGGCGGGGACTGGACGAGCCCTCCCATTCCCTTATCCAGCACGAAGGTGAGGACTTGTCGCTGTCGGACGTCGTCGCCGTTGCCGTCGTCGAGCTTGGCGTAGAGCACGATCGTGTCCGCGTAGGGACCGTTCGTGATCCACGTCTTCTGACCGTTCAAGACGTACCGGTCGCCGTCGCGTCGCGCGCTGGTGCGCATGCCGCCGAGCGCGTCCGAACCCGAGTCGGGTTCGGTGATCGCCCACGCGCCGATCTTGTCGAGTGTCATGAGATCGAGCCCCCAGCGCTCCATTTGGCGAGGCGTCCCGAGCTTGTTGATGGTCCCCGCGGCGAGGCCGGTCGACACGCCGAGCGAGGTGACGAGTCCTGGACTCACTCGACAGAGCTCGATCGTCGGAATGAGCGTGAGGGCGGGGTCGCGTTGGCGATCGCTGGGCGCGTCCTTGCCCGCGACCTTTCGCTCGAGCTGGCGCCGGAAGGACTCGACGGCCATCGCGCGCAGTCCGAAGACGTCGAACATCTTTCGCAAGATCTCGTAGGGCGCCACGCCGTTGTGTTCAAGGTCGTCGAGGTGGGGTCGGATCTCTTCGTCAACGAAACGGCGAACGACGTCGATGATCGCCTGGTGGTCGTCGGACCATTCGTACATCTCCAACCCCCTGGGCGTCGTCGCGTGACGACGCCCGAGTCATCCTACGAGGGGCTCTCGCAGAGTGGCGAAGCACCGTTGAGCTGATCGGTGGCGGCACGAACCCCGGGGTCGCGACGTCGGCCCTCGTTGTTAGCGCGGTGCGGGCACGCTGAGCAGGGTCGTGACGCCGATGGCTGCGCACCGCTTCGTCCCGCAGGCGACGTCGAGCAGCGGCGTCGGTACGTAACGAAGCGACACGTTGGTCGTCGTGCCGGCACTCGTCGTCGCGAGCCACGCCTTGGCGTTCACGAGCTGGCCAACGATGACGCACGAGGTCAATTTCGTACAAGCGAGCGCGTTCGACTCCTGCTTCAACGACGCGCTCGTCCACGACTTTCCGAGATTGGAGGTTCGGACGAGTTTCGACGAACCCGTGACGTTCGCGAGCGCCACGCATCGAAGGTTGTCGCACGAGATCGACGTCAGTGTGGTCCACGTCGTCGGGGTCGTGCGTTGGCTCCACGTCGTGCCGCCGTCGCGGGTCGCGTACAGCGAGACCTCGTGGTGAGCCGTGAGCGCGCTCACGACGCAGTCGAAGACCGCGCCGCAGGCGAGGGACGTGATGGCGTCGCCTCTGGCCCACGCCATGTCGACTGGTTCAGTCCACGTGAGACCCCCGTCGGCACTGAGGCTGAGACGAGGCGTCGCACTGACGACGCTGGTGTCCACGAGCGCGCAGTTGAGTTCCTCGCACGTGAGCGCGTCGATTCCTATCCCGCCCGGTGGCGGGGTCGCGTCGGCGAGTGTGTGTCCGACGGCGCTGAATCGCCACAGGAGGTCGTGGCCGGGTTGTGAGCCACCCACCAAGCACTGTGTCTTCGTGCACGCCGTTGACGTGACGAGGGGAGAGACCGTGGCGGGCGGCGCGAGGGGGAACCAGTGTCCGCTCGGCGTGACGAACTCCACGACTGACGTTGGTCCGACACTCGCGCTCGACGTGCCGACGGCGACGCAGAAATCGCTCAGCGTGCAGCCCACGTTCGTCAGGGGCACCGAGATACTGCGGGCCGGCGTTCCGTTCACTCGTGGGATCGTTGCCACGTTCGCGGTTCCGCAGCTGGCCAGGACGAGCGCCGCGACGGCGAACGTCGCCACGAGCCGCCAACGTATCGGCACGCGAATAGGGGCAACGCTCATGAGTCCTCGGTGAATCAACGCGTGGGCGTTGGTGAAAAACTACTGAACGGAGCGAACGGCGTCACCCAAAACGCCGAGGCCGTCAGCCAGCTGTTCGTCGCTGATGATGAGTGGTGGCAAAAGGCGGATGACGTTGCCGTACGTTCCACAGGGCAGCGCCACGACGCCGTGCTGCTGACAGTACGAGATGATCGCCTTCGCCGCGGCGGCGTTGGGGTTCTTGGTGCCGGGTTCAATGAGCTCGATGGCCACCATCGCGCCACGGCCTCGGACGTCACCGATGATCGCGACGTCTTGCTGCAGGGAGCGCAGGTTCGCCAGCATCGTGTCGCCGATCTCTCTGGCGCGCGCCATGAGGTTGCGGTCGCGGAGCGTCTTGATAGTGGCGAGTGCGGCGACGGCCGCGACGGGGTTGCCCCCGTACGTTCCTCCGAGTCCGCCTTCGTGCACGGCGTTCATCAGTTCCGCTCGCCCGGTGACGGCCGCGAGCGGCATGCCGCCGGCGAGGCCCTTCGCGGTCGTGACGATGTCGGGTACGACGCCTTCGTGGTCAACCGCGAACCAGTCTCCGGTGCGACAGAAGCCGCTTTGGATCTCGTCGGCGATGAAGACGACGCCGTGGTCCGTGGTCCACTTGGACAACGCGGGGAGGAACCCTTCGGCCGGCACCACGAAGCCACCTTCGCCTTGGATCGGCTCGATGAGCAGGGCCGCGACGTTCTCCGCGCCGACGTCGGTTTCGATGATCCTGATGGCGTTCGCCGCCGCTTCGGCCCCGCTCAGTCCGTCGCGGTACGGATAGCTCATGGGCACGCGGTAGACCTCAGGCGCGAAGGGTCCGAAGTGATCCTTGTACGGCATGTTCTTCGCCGTCAGCGCCATCGTGAGGTTGGTGCGACCGTGGTACGCGTGCTCGAAGACGATGATGGCACTTCGACCCGTGGCGAGGCGCGCGACCTTGACGGCGTTCTCGACGGCTTCGGCGCCGGAGTTGAACAGCGCTGACGTCTTGGCGTGCGAACCGGGCGTGAGGTCCGCGAGCTCTTCGCAGACCTCGACGTAGCTCTCGTAAGGCGTCACCATGAAACAGGTGTGGGTGAAGCTCGCGACTTGGCGTGACACGGCGTCCACGAGTTCGGGCACGGCGTGTCCGATACCGGTCACGGCGATGCCCGAGCCGAGATCGAGCAGTTGGTTGCCGTCCACGTCGACGAGGATGGCGCCCTGCGCGCGTTCGATGTACACCGGGAAACCGACGGTGAGTCCGGCGCTCACGACGGCCTTTCGACGTTGGTGCAGTGCCAGGGACTTGGGTCCGGGTAGTTCGGTCACCACCTTGCGCTCGGTGCCGATCGATGATTCGAGTGAGGAAACCATAGTGTGCTCCTGGGAAAGTTCTACCTGCGTGCGACGTCTCAAGAGTACTGGCACCAACCGACGACGGCGTCTGAGCAACGAAACGGGTGACCGAAGTCACCCGTTTCACGCTGGCGGAGGAGGTGGGATTTGAACCCACGGTGCCCGTAGACACAGCAGTTTTCGAGACTGCCCGATTCGGCCGCTCTCGCACCCCTCCGTCGAGAAGTCTACAACGACCCTTTGGGAGCGTCTTTCGACGGTTCCGTAGGTCCTACGCTTCGACGTCATGGAAGATGACGAGCGATTCATGCGCGAAGCCCTCGAGGCGGCGCGTCGCGCGAGCGCCCACGACGACGTTCCGATCGGGTGCGTGCTCGTCGAAGAGGGCGTCGTCATCGCCGTGGGGGAGAACCGCCGTGAAGTCGACCGCGACCCCACCGCTCACGCGGAAGTGGTGGCCTTGCGCGCGGCGGCGCGCTCGAGAGATCGTTGGCGGCTCGACGGCGTCACCGCCTACGTCACCGTGGAACCGTGCGTGATGTGCGCGGGCGCGCTGCTGAACGCCCGCGTGGCGCGCGTCGTGATCGGCGCCCTCGACGAGAAGGCGGGCGCGGTGGGTTCGCGCTACAACCTGCTCAGTGACCCCCGACTGTTACACGAGGTAGCACTCAGCTACGACGTGTTGGGGGATGAATCAGCGTCGCTCTTGCGGACGTTCTTCGAGGCACGGCGCTCTTCGAGTTGACGAGGAGTCGGCCGCGGACACTCAATGGTCACGCGCGCGAAACGTCTCTCGTTTAGGTTGGGCCTCGGTGTTGAGCGAACGAGACCAGAACATGATCGGCCAGCGCACGGTCGTCGTGGGCGCCGGGATCATCGGCACGACGCACGCGCTGCTCGCGTTGGCGCAGGGCGCGAGTGTCGTGCATCTCGAGCGCGACCTCGTCCCGCACGGCGCCACGGTCCGAAACTTCGGTCTCGTGTGGGTGAGTGGTCGTGCGTCGGGCGCCGAGCTCGCGTTGGCGCTGCGAGCGCGGACGCTGTGGCAAGAGATCGCGTCGGTCGTGCCCGGTGTCGGGTTCCGGGCGAACGGCTCGCTCACACTGTTGAGCGGCGACAGCGAACTCCTGGTCGCCGAACGAGCTATGACCCGTGGTGATGCTTCCGAACGGGGCTTCGAACTCTTAAGCCACGACGAGGTACTCGAGAGAAATCCCGCCCTACGCGGAAAGTTCGACGCCGGACTGTACTGCGGACGCGACGCGGCCGTCGAGTCGCGCGTCGCCCTCGGCGCCCTTCGCGAGTGGATGAGCGCCACGGGCCGCTACGAGTACGTGCCCGGGCGTGAACTGGCGCGTATCGGGGACTACGAGGTCGTCGATCATCGCGGCGAGCATCATCGTGGCGATCACGTATGGATCTGCGTCGGGGCGAGCATCAGTGGGTTCGCGAAGGAACTCTTTGACGGCGAGCCTCTGCGACGGGTTCGCCTCAACATGGCGGAAACGGGCCCCCTTTCGCGACCGCTCACGACGTCCGTCGCCAACGGCGATTCATTTCGCTACTACCCCGGATTTCGCCACGACGCGCTCGAACTGCTCGACGAGCAAGAACCCCTTGCGAGTCAGTACGCGATTCAACTGCTCTGTCAGCAGCGGCTCCACGGCGGCCTGACCATCGGTGACACGCACGAGGTCGATGAGCCGGGCGCCTTTGAAACCCGCGACGCGCCGATGGACCTCATCACGACGGCCGCGCGCGACCTCATCGGCGACGACGTCCCGCCGATCGAGCGACGCTGGAGCGGGGTGTATCACCAAGTTGAACCAACGAACGACGAGATCTACTATCGACGCGAGCTCGCTCGTGGTGTCACCGCCATAACCGGAGCGGGCGGGCGCGGTATGACGCTCGCTCCCGCGATCGCCGAGGAGAGCTTCCCATGACCGTTGAACTCATCTGCTTTGACATGGCGGGTACGACCGTCAACGACCACGGACTGGTGCTCACGGCGTTTCGAAGGACCATCGACGAGCTTGGCCTGTCGGTCGAAGAGGCGCGCGACGCCGAGTCGTACGTCATCGAGACCATGGGTCAGTCGAAGATCGAGGTCTTCACCGTTCTCTTCCACGATCGAGCGCACGACGCCAACGAAGCGTTCGAGCGCCATTTCGTCGCGGCCGCGAATGACGTGGGTGTCTCCGAGGTCGCTGGGGCTCGCGCCGTCGCCGAGAACGCGAAGAGCCTCGGGATCTCCGTCGCGTTGACGACCGGATTCTCACCCGCAACGCGCGAGGTACTGATCGACCTACTCGGCTGGAACGATCTGTTCTCTTGTCGCGTGTCCCCGGTTGACGCAGGGCGAGGTCGACCGCATCCGGACATGGTGTTGCTCTGTGCCCTGAAGGCTCAGGTGAGCGCGGTGAACTCGATCATGGTCGTGGGCGACACGGCTTCGGACATGCAGGCGGGACGTCGCGCTGGCGCGGGATACTGCGTCGGCGTGTTGACGGGTACGGACGACGCCGCGCGTCTCATCAGGAGTGGGGCCGACGCCGTGCTCGGCTCGGTCGCGGAACTCGAGCTACGCGACTCTTTCGTCGCGTAACAGCCCCTTAACCGTCGCGAAGAATCCCGCTCGCTGACACACAAGTTGCCTTTCGACGTCACGTTGCGCTAACTCACGACTCTTACTGTTCTGGCGAGTCACCACCGAGGTGCTCATTCTGGAGGTAACTACGTGTTGGTAAACAAAGTGAAGGTTTCGCTCGCCGCGGGCCTGGTAGCGAGCACACTGACCGGTGTGGCGCTCACGAGCGGCTCGGCGAGCGCGTCGACCTCTTGCAACACCGCGACGTCAGCGGCAGCTTGTGGCGGGATGAGTGCGCTCATCAAAGCCGCGAAGAAAGAGGGCCGACTGAACGTCATCACCTTGCCCCCGAACTGGGCGAACTACGGCAACATCATCAAGGACTTCTCGAAGAAGTACGGGATCAAGGTCGACTCGTACAACCCGAACGGATCCAGCGCCAACGAGATCACGGCCGTCAAGTCCGATCGGGGCCGCTCCAGCGCCCCTGACGTTCTCGACGTCGGTACGAGTTTCGCAGCGGACAATTTGAACCTGCTGGCGCCTTACAAGGTAGCCACCTGGTCGAACATCCCTGCGGGGCTCAAGAACTCGAAGGGTTACTGGTTCGATGACTACGGCGGGTACGTGGCCATTGGCTGCAACACGAAGGTCGTCACGACGTGCCCGACGTCGTTCAAGGATCTCTTGAGGCCGGCGTACAAGAACGAAGTCGGTATCAACGGCGACCCGACCCAGGCCAGCGCGGCCTTCTCGGCGGTCTTCGCCGCGTCGCTCGCGAACGGCGGTTCGTTCAACAACATTCAGCCCGGTATCGACTTCTTCAAGTCACTCAACGCTGCGGGAAACTTCGTTCCCGGTTCGAGCGGATCGGCGACCGCCGGTTCTGGTGCCACGCCGATCATCGTCTGGTGGGACTACTTGCAGGCGTCTGAAATCGCCGCGACGATCCCCACCTGGAAGATCGTGATCCCGTCGGACGCCAGCTACGCCGCCTACTACAGCCAGGCGATCTCGGCGACCGCACCGGACCCCGCGGCCGCTCGCCTGTGGGAGGAGTACCTGTACTCGACCGTTGGTCAGAACCTCTGGCTCGAGGGATCGACTCGTCCCGTGGAACTGGCCAGTCTGGTGAGCGCGGGCACGGTCAACAAGGCCGCCTACGCGAAGCTTCCGGCGGCGCCGAAGAACACGTCGTACCCGACGCTGTCACAACTCACGACCGCGTCGGCCACTGTCGCCGCCAACTGGGCCGCCGCTGTCGGCGGTTAGCCGATCAGTAGCAGCAAAGAAGTTTCAGCGTCATGATCACTGAGCACGACGTATACGCAGCCAGCGCCGGGGACACACCCGGCGCTGGCAGCGTCGTCTCACCTTCGCGCACGCGCTCTCGCCTACGTTCGCTTCGAACGACCGCACCGCTGCTCCCCTTTTTCGTGTACGTCGCGTTGGGACTCGGAGTGCCCACCGTGGTCATCATCAACCTCGCCTTTCGAGGTAACAACGGTCATCTAACCATGTCCAATATCGACACGATCACGAGCGGAGGCGTCTACCTCCTCGGATTCGAGACAAGCCTCAAACTGGCCGCCATCACGTCCGTGCTTCCCGCCATCCTCGGCACAGTGCTGGCGTACGTAATCGTGACCTCGCGGTTCGCTCTCCTTCGTCGTATCGTCGCCACCGCCTCGGGCGTGTTCGCCAACTTCGGCGGCGTCAACCTCGCCTTCATGTTCATCGCCACCATCGGCTTTCGCGCCGTCGTGACGGGGTTCCTCGCGCGACTGGGATTCAACCCGTGGAATCACGGTTTCGACCTCTACAAGTTCTGGGGCGTCGTCCTCGTCTATCTCTACTTTCAGATCCCCCTCATGGTGCTCATCATCACGCCCGCGATCGAGGGACTCAGGCTGTCCTGGCGCGAGGCCGCGCAGAATCTCGGCGCGACGAGTTGGCAGTACTGGCGTCGCGTTGGCATGCCCGTGCTGATGCCGTCGGTGCTCGGAAGTACCCTCTTGCTCTTCGGAAGCGCGCTGTCCGCGTACGCGACCGCGGAAGCCCTGACGGGAGGAACCATCTTGCTGATGCCAATTCAGATCGGCGCGTTCTTGAACGGCAACGTGCTCTCCGGTGGGACGAACATCGGCTACGCGTTGGGCCTCGCCATGATCGTCATGATGTTGGTATCGGTCGTTGGCTACGTCCTCCTGCAGCGAAGGGCCACGCGATGGTTACGGTAGCGACCGAGGTCATCGTGGACGGCGGCATCGGTGAACTCCCCACCGACCCCTCGCGAGTCCGTCTACCGAAGTTTCGTCCTGGTCGCGCGCTCGTGTTACTCGTCGCGGGTCTCTACTTCTTGGTGCCCATCATCGTCGCCTTCAAGTTCGCGTTGCAGAACAACCAGGGCCACTTCTCACTCGCTCCGCTGTCCGCGATACCGTCCCAGCCCGGTCTCGCCGCCGCGTTCTGGTTGTCGACACGACTCGCGATCATGACCGTCGTCATCTCGATGTTCCTGATGGTCCCCACCGTCGTCTACATGCATCTCAAGGTGCCCAAGCTCAAGCCACTGTTCGAAACAATCACGCTGCTGCCGATCGTCATACCGCCCATCGTGCTCATCCTCGGTGTGTTGCCGGCGGCGCCACTCTTCCTCAAGTCGTCGCCCTACTTGCTCGGGCTCGTCTACGTGATCCTCACGATGCCCTTCGTGTATCGCTCACTCGCGGCTGGCCTCGGCGCCATCGACCTTCGGACCCTCGTCGAGGCGTCGCGCTCGCTCGGGGCCGGCTGGTTCCGCACGTTGTGGCGCGTCTTGGTGCCCAACCTTCGAAGCTCGCTGCTGTCGGCGATCGTCTTGAGCGTCGCGCTCGTGCTCGGAGAGTTCACGATGGCGAGCCTGGACCTCTGGGAGACACTCCCCGTGTGGATCGTGAACTTCGCCCAAGCGAACGGGCACATCACGACGTTGGTCGCCATGTTGTCCCTCGTCGGCACCTGGATACTCCTGATGCTCATCGTCTCGCTGGATCGCTCGCAGTCTCGCCGTAACTTGAAAAGGAAGCAGGTCTCATGACCGTCGCAGCGCTGCCCACCACGTCCGCCACCACGTCCGTCACGTCGGCGTCACCCGCCGAAGGAGCGCCAGTCGTCCTGGAGAACCTCGTTCGTCAGTTTGGAACGGCCCGGGCCCTCGACGGATTTTCGCTGTCCATCAACCCCGGTGAGTTCGTAGCGTTCCTCGGGCCGTCTGGTTGCGGCAAGACGACGGCGCTTCGCGTCCTCGCGGGCTTCGAGAAGCTCGACGCGGGACGCGTGCTCGTGGACGGCAAGGACGTCGCCAACGTCGCCGCGCAAAAGCGTGACATGGGCATGGTCTTTCAGAGCTACTCACTTTTTCCGAATATGAACGCGCGCGACAACGTCGCTTTCGGTTTGCAACTGCGCAAGCAGGGCTCGAGCCAGCGACGAGCACGCGCCGGCGAGCTGTTGGAACTCGTGGGCTTGGGCGAGCACGCCACGAAGTACCCCCACCAACTCTCCGGAGGACAACAGCAACGCGTCGCGCTGGCGCGAGCGATCGCCATCGAGCCTCGGGTACTCCTCCTCGACGAGCCGCTCTCGGCACTCGACGCCAAGGTCCGTGCAGAACTACGCGATCAGATTCGCGCGCTCCAGCAGCGTCTGGCGATCACCACGGTCTTCGTGACCCACGACCAGGAGGAGGCGATGTCGATGGCCGACCGGGTCTGTGTGATGTACCAAGGTCGTCTCGAACAGGTCGCCACACCCGCCGTGCTCTACGCCCAGCCCAACACGGCGTTCGTGGCGCAGTTCGTGGGCGTGTCGAGTCGTATTGGTGCCACGCGTCACGGTGACCACGTCGAGGTCCTTGGTCGAGACGTGAAGATTCGCGGTGACGCGAGCCACGCTCCTGAGGGCGAGCTCGAAGTGCTGCTTCGTCCCGAGGATCTTGACGTCACTCTCAACCCAACGGGTCTTGGCGTCGTGACGCACCGCAGTTTCCTTGGGGCTTCCACCAGACTCACGGTAGGCGTCGGGGGCGCGAACGTGAAGGTCGACGTGCGAAGCAGTGACGCGGATCAGTTGGAGATTGGCTCTCGCGTCGACGTCGTCGTCAGTGCGCGCGACGTGCTCGTGACCACGACGCGGCCAGCGAGTTAGCCATCGTCACGTAGTCACGGAGCGCTCCGGCGTCTTTGCCAACGACCTTGGCCTCGTCGTCCCAGGTCCGCAGGGTGAGCGCGTCGACGAAGCCTGGATGCTCTTCGAAACGTAGACATTCGTCATCGCTGAGCAGTCCTCCCTGCGCTTGCAGCGTGGCCCGGGACGCGTCCGAGAGCTGTTCGATATAAGCGGGCTCTCTGGTGCAGCGCCAGCGTTTTGCCGTCACGTGCAGGGAGACCGGTCGAGCGACCGCTGGTCCAAAGAGAGGCGACAGTATCCGGGCGCCAAGAGCTTCGTGAACGTCGTCATCGTGGGCAAAGTCGAATTCTTCTTCGTTCTGCACCTCGGTGACCAAGTGGCCGACGTCGTGAAAGAGAGCGGCGAGGATCATCTGATCGCTCGCTCGCTCGCCGGAGGCGAGTGCGGCGCTCTGCAGGGCGTGCTCGACTTGTGTCAGCGACTCTCCGTAGAACTCGCTGCCTCTCGCTTCGTACAGTTCAAAGAGCTGGTCGACGGTTTCCGGTGCGTTCATGGTGTTTACCTCTCTTCGTTCCGTCGTCATGTTACGGGCGCGCTACGCCCGGACGATGACGTTGTCGCGACGAAACGTGATCGACGCGAAACAGGAAAGTGATGAGCTCGCGACACGGTTAGTGGCGCTTCAGTGACGGCGTTCGAGGACTTCGATGGTGCTCGCCACTCCGTCCAGGTCGCTGTAACAGCCCTGGAGATGGCGAGAGCCCGCGGCGGTCTCGTGAAAGGCGGTACGCGAATGCAAGAGCCGTGTGTTGTCAAAGAGCAGGCAGTCACCTGGCGCGAGACGAAACGCGTACTCGAGACCGGGATCGGCGATGATGTCGGCGAATCGTCGGTAGGCCGCGTAGAACTCGACGACGTCGTCGTAGGCCAGACACAACGGCTGCATCGAGCGATTGTTGAAACGAATGCCGCGCACGCGCGACCGCTCGTCGACGTCGATGATCGCTCGCCGAGCTCGCAAGGAAGCGGTCTGGTCGCTCCAGGCGAAATCCACCGGCGTCGTGCTCAAAACTTCGAAGAAGCGCGGACTCTCCTCGCGCAGGATTGACGCCGCCATGAATCCGTCAACGAGTCCCGAATCGCCGCCCTTGACGGTGTTAGCGAGACAGTGCAGCAGCTGCATCGTAGGGACCGGGTCCCGGTAGGGATTGTCGGTGTGAGGAGAGATCGCGAGACTGGTGAAGGCGAGGTTGCGAGCCTCTGGCTCGACGCGTACGTCGAAGAGTCTGCCGTAGTTCGTCTCTCGGACGAAGCCGAACGTCGCCACGACGTCAAGGACAGTTCCAGGAACCGTCGGCGTGTCGTGAAGCACCGCAAACCCCCGTCGCTGGACGGAACGTAGAAGGCGCAGCCTCTCGGCGTCGTCGTGGCAGTAGTGCGACCAGATCGAGCGCTGCGTGGACTCGCAGAGATCTTCAGACCTCCAAAGTCGCTGGTCACTTTCGTTGCGGATCGTGGAGTTCGAGGACGCGGTCTGTTGCTCGAGCCACGCGCGCGAGAAAGTGGCGCGGTGTCCGTCAGGCGTGAACTCCACGACCACCGTGTCCTCGTTCTCCTCCGTCACCTTCGCTGAGACGTCGAACGAAAGGTCACGCAACTGCGAAAGTCTCTGTTGGCTCGTCGCGTCGCGACACTGTGAGCACGGACAGTTGTCGCGAAGCCAGACGGCCGGTACTCGTGAAGTGACGTCGGTTGCGCGCGTCAACTGCGACGTCACCGCGACCACGATTCATCTGAGCGCGGTGCGACGACGCGAAACTCCAGCGAGCGCCACGTGTCAAGGGGCGAGGTCGAACGGTCGCCCGGGCGACGTCGCTCCGTGACGGGTGACGAGTTGGACTTCAACTGAACGTGCTGTTGCGCCGATCCGGCCGTCTCGGTGTAAAACGCGTGGCGTCGACGTCCAATCGCGTTCAGCAGCCGTGGTGTCGAGCGGGTCACGTCGGTAACTTAGAAGTCGGAAGTTATTGCCTCGTGACCGACGCGCGTGCCAACTGGGTCAGTTCAGCAAAAGTGTCGAGACGTTGGGCTTCGACGTCGTGACCCAAGCCCGGCCTTGACGTTCGATGCGCTCGACGTCGCGCGAAGAGTCGCCGAGCGTTCCGTGGAGGTCCGTCTAATGGGGACCAGGGTGTCCCGGTGACATCGTCAGGGTTTACCCTGATGGTCACGTGAACCTTCATGATTTAGTCTTCCCTTGAAGGCGGCGCGCGTCGTTGAAAGGGTAGGTGCAGATGAGTACAGCACTGCTCGATGATCAGCATCGAGAGAACTCACTGGAAGGCCAATGGGCCGTCGAGACGCACGGACTCACCAAGCGATTCGGTGACAACGTAGCGGTCAACGGGGTTGAGCTCCTCGTACCTCGTGGCTGCGCGTTCGGCTACCTCGGCCCCAACGGCGCCGGTAAGACCACGCTGATCCGCGTCCTGCTCGGCCTGACGCGAGCCGACGCGGGGACCATGTCGCTCCTGGGCCACTCGGTCCCGCGCCATCGAGACGTGGCGCTGGCTCGCGTCGGCGCCATCGTTGACGAGCCTCGATTCCACGGACACCTCACGGGCCGCCAGAATCTCCGGATCCTGGCGGCCGCTCGCGAGCCAGCCGCAAAGCATCGCATCGATGCGTCGCTCGAGCGCGTTGGCATGATGCATCGGGCCGACGATCGCGTCTCGAAGTACTCAATGGGCATGCGCCAGCGTCTCGGTGTCGCGGCGTGTCTTCTCGGCGACCCCCAACTCTTGATACTGGACGAGCCGATGAACGGACTCGACCCGGCAGGCATGCACGAGATGCGCGACATGATCCAGAACTTGGTCAGTGAGGGCCGTACCGTGATGCTCTCATCACACTTGCTCGACGAGGTCGAGCGCACGTGCGACGCGGTGGCCATCGTCGACAACGGTAAGGTGATCCGCCAAGGACCGATCAGCGAACTTCTCGCTGGCGCCTCGGTGGAGGTGAGCGTGGAGTGCGCGACACCCGAGCGCGCACAGACCGTGTTGGCCGCCACCGCACTCGGCGCTCACGTTGACGTCGAAGCGACGGGGCTGTCGATTCATCTTCCCTCTGGCACGGGACGCGACGCCATCGCTGAGATCAATCGATTGCTCGTCGAGGACGGGATCCCTGTCTACCGTCTCCAGGAGATCCAAGTGTCACTGGAATCATGGTTCTTGCAGGTGACAAGTCGTTTAGGAGAGTCCTCATGACCGCACCAAGCAGCGCAACGACGGCGACGCGCGTCGCTGCTCCTTCGAGCGACGGGTCGCGCGACCGCCGCGGGTCGTGGATTCCCACTGGTGGCATGATCGCGACACGGATCATGGAACTGCGCAAGCGACGTGGTCTCATGGCCGCGCTGATCGTCGTGAACATCGGGATTCCCGCGATCTTTCTCCTCGTCCGATTGATCATGCACGCCGCCGCGCCGAAGACCTACGGTCCGGCCGGAGGGTACGACGTCTTCTCGAGTCTTGCGGCCGTCGTCATGTACGTCTTTGGCTTCATCGTCGCCGCCACCCTCGGTTGCACGGCCGGGTCGGTGGACCTCACCGAAGGTATGTTTCGCCACTTGGTGATCACCGGGCGTTCGCGTCTGGCGCTCTACTTCGCTCGAATTCCGGCGGGACTCGCGATCATCGTGCCGCTGGTGGCCGTCGGTTTCACGATCGTCTGCGCCGTGTGCGTCTTCGCCGCGCCCACCAAGCTGTACTACCAAGGCGTCAACGTGCCACCCAGTCTTACCTTGACCGGTTTCGAGAATTGGGCGGCCCAGCATCCCAAGGAGGCCATCTGCGGTCTTCCCTACGGGAATGTGCAGGTGAGCGGGAACGGGAACGGGAAAAAGATATCGGTTAACGTTCCGTGCTTCATCGATCAGAAGGGGAACGTCGTCATCCCTCCGGGGACCTCAGGCTTCAAGAACATCTCGACCGCCACCCTAAAGGCGGACGCCATCGTCATCGCCAAGCAAAACTACTCGGCGTACTCGAAGGTCTTTCTGTATCCGTCGAACAAGTTGATGATCGAGACGGGCCTTTGGATAGAACTCGAGGCGGCCATCGGTTTCATCGTGGGGCTCGGTCTAGCTTCGCTCATGGGACAACGAACGGTGCCGGTGGTCTTGATGATCGTTCTCGAGATCGTGCTCACGCCGATCTTCTCTCGTAACGCGATCAATCATCTGATCAACGTGCAGCGTGGACTGGTCGGTCTCGCGACCGCCCATCTTGAACCGGGCGGTCTGCCCAGCGCCTTTGGTGGAGGGAATGGTCCGGGTGGTCCGCCGCCGCTCGTCCCCGAGAGTACGACCGTTGCCGTGTGCGTGGTCATTGGATGGGTCGTGGTGTGGACTGCGTTGGGAGCCTGGCGAATGTCGAAACGCGACGCGTAGGTGTGTCGCGTTCACGTCACGCAGGACGAAGCGGTCTTGGCGTTGACGTGGCAGGACGGAACCGGCAAGCGCCAAGACTCACCTTCGCTCCTTTTGCGCCGATGACTCGCGTCTCAGCGTGACTTATTCGACGACGGGTGCGAGAGATCCGGCGAGAGCCCGTCCGCGCAGTCGATGGCGCGAGACCTGGATCAAGATGACGAGCGTCGTCGGGATCATCACGACTGCCGGAAGGGCCACCGGCGGCTGATCAATCAAGACACCGTACAGTGCCCAGGCCACGCCGGTGAAGAGCGCAAGTGCCCAACTGACGACGGAGACGCCCGTTAAATCTCTGGACCGAAGAGTCACCACCATCTGGGGGAGATAGATCACGACGGCACCGCCGACCGCGATCGTGGCGAGGATCCATCGCCAATGGTGCGAGAGTCCGGTGAGGGATACAACGACCGCGAGAGCGCTCGCGCCCAAGAAACTCACGGTCGCGCGCCGAACAACCTTCTGACTTCGGGCGGCGACCCACACCACGTACACGGCCACCAGCAAGAAGGAGGTGTTGGCGTAGATCTCAGCGGGGACGCGATACGCGAATCCGTAACCGATCCACGCCTCTCCGACGGCAGCAGAAAGTATCCACGTGCCCATTGAAACGCCCACGGCACCCGTGCGCTTGATCCGTGTCGCCTGCGCCACACACTGAAGGACTGTGAAGAGGGGAGCAACGATGCCAAAAGCTAGGGTCAGACGAGAAGTGGCGAAAAGCACGGAACCTTTCTAGTCGTTGCGTCGTTGGGTGCAAGAACATGGCGGCGTGAGAACACCGCGTGGGACCGTCGAGACCGACGACCGAGGAACTGATGCAGATTCCGAAGCCATCGAACGAGTGACGTGGCTACCTCCTTGGGGGACGCGATCGAACTCTCACACACGTGGTCAAGATTTTGGGTTCAAGATCGAGTTACGTCGCGAGTGCTTTCCATGTCAGGCCACCGTTCGTAGAAATAATCAATTCTGAGGTTGTCGTCGTTCTCTGGACGATGGCGTAACCAAGACTCGACGAAGCGAATGACACGAACTGAATTACAGGAAGTATGGAAGTGAGCGGAGAGGCGTAGACGGACCTCCACGTCCGGCCGCTATTTTGTGAAAGGAAGAGGTGGTCACTCACCTTCACACCGTGCGGCACCGATTTTGCGACGAGGATGTTCCCCGGTGAGGGCGACGCGGGCAAACTGGTGAGCGAATCAAGATATTCAGATGTCCCGTCGGCCACCACGCGAAACGTCGGTTTGAAAGTACGTCCAGCATCATGGGAGGTGAAGACCCAGTTCGATTGGAGCTTCAAGTAGTGAGGAGTACCACGGGCAACGTCGCCCCCGTAACCGCCGATGGTACAGACGTCAACAAGAGTGGTCGCGTCGTAGGCGACGGGCACCGAGAAACTGCTACCAACGTTGTCACACGGGGCGGTCCACTTAACCCATCGACCTGAACTGGACAGGCGGGCGCTGGCGGTGGCGCCTCTGTCGTTGCCTATGGTCAGCCAGGCATTGGCGCCTTTGAAGATCAACGCGCCATTCATGTTCGACCCACCGGCCGCCGGGTAGAGCGTGGGCGTGCTGAGTCGTTGCC
This sequence comes from Acidimicrobiales bacterium, assembly GCA_035949355.1. GTDB lineage: Bacteria > Actinomycetota > Acidimicrobiia > Acidimicrobiales > RAAP-2 > RAAP-2. Next base: position 944 of record DASZIH010000099.1, on the reverse strand, counting down.
ACGACTCGGTCGCGACCGATGATCGCCAGAGCCCGAAGGTTTGGTTCCTCAGCCAACTGATCACGTAGACCGATCCGCGGCTCGCCGCCATCGTGAGGACGTCGAACCTCATTCCCAGCGACTTCGTGTCGATCGCGGACCAGGTCGCGCCACCATCGTGCGTCGACCAGATCTCCGCGTCGTACGAGAGGTTCGTGTCGCCGCCCGAGCCGTCGAGTTGTGCCGATCCGTAGATCCATCCGTTCTTCGCGTCAGCGAAGTAGATGTTCTCCTGAACGAGGGGAAAGTAACTCGCCGATGATGACTTCGCCACCGAGCGCAGGTCGGCTGGGAGAGGTAGGGCCGTCCACGTTCGCCCGGCGTTCATGGTCCGCTTCACCGCGACGCAGACGCCCGCCGAGCAGTGGTACCCCGAGAGGATCCATCCTTCTCCAGAAGGGAGGAAGGTTGCCGACACTGGCGACGTCGAAGTGAGCACTGACCCCGCTACCGGCGGAAGAGCCACTACGGCGAAAATGGTGGCGAGAGACAGGCTGAGTGCTACCGAAAGGCCGACGCCGACGTTGTTGAATTTCGTTGGGGGCGTGCGCACTCCCTCAGTATCTCAGCGGCGAAAGGCAGTGACCTGGGCACGCTCAATATTGCAATACTTTCGTAACGAGTTGGGATTTACGCTCGTCAAAACGCCAATGGCGGAGGAGGTGGGATTTGAACCCACGGAAGGTTTCCCTTCACACGATTTCCAATCGTGCCGATTCGGCCGCTCTCGCACTCCTCCATCGTTTGGTACCCATTTCGAGAAATGAATACCGGCTTGCAAGGCTACCCGAGTCGTGTCGCTACGTTCTCCGGTAGCCTTGAATCGCCGAGGTTGAAAGCGGTGGTCGGGTCCCGTGCGACGACCTTTCGTGAACCGAGTCAGGGGTGGAAGCCAGCAGCTCTCA
>DASZIH010000098.1:0-21388 GCA_035949355.1 Acidimicrobiales bacterium | reverse complement strand
ATGGGTGAGAACATCGGTTCGGTCGCGGGCACGCGCAGCACGTAGTCGGCGATCGCCGCGATGGACTCGTCGTCGTCGGTCGCGACGGCGACCACCGTGGCGCCACGGGCCTTGACCTCGGCCAAGTTCGACAGCATCTTCTCGTGCATCGCGGGGTCGGTGACGACGGCGACTACGACGACACCGGGTTCGATGAGCGCGAGCGGTCCGTGCTTGAGCTCACCGGCGGGGTAGCCCTCCGCGTGGAGGTAGGAGAGTTCTTTCAGCTTCAACGCACCTTCGAGGGCGGTCGGGAACCCGACGTGCCTACCGAGGAAGAAGAAGTCGCGCGCGCCGAGGAGCTGTTTGGCGACGTCTTCGACGGCGGAGCGCCGGGTGAGGACGGTGGCTACTTGCGCCGCCACGGCGTTCAGTCCGAGGAAGTGCGCGTCGACGTCGCTCGCGGGGACGGTGTCTCGTAGTTGGGCCAGGCGAAGGGCCAGGAGCTCGAGTGCGGCTACTTGAGCGAGGAAGACCTTGGTGGACGCGACGGACACTTCGAGACCGGCCCGGGTGTAGATCACGGCGTCGGACTCTCTCGCGAGCGAGGAGTCGACGATGTTCGTCACGGCGACGACGCGCGCGCCTCGGCGCTTCGCCTCGCGAATGGCCTGAATCGTGTCGATCGTCTCGCCACTTTGCGAGATGCCGATCACGAGCGTGCCGATCTCGACGATGGGGTCGCGGTAGCGGTACTCGCTCGCGATGTCGACTTCGACGCTCAGCCGCGCCCAGCGCTCGATGGCGTACTTGGCGACTTGGCCCGCGTGGTGCGAGGTGCCCGCGGCGACGATGACGACGCGCCTGACGTCGCGCAACTCGTCGTCCGGGATCCGCAACTCATCGAAGGTGATCGTCCCGTCGCGTCGACGACGGTCGAGCAACGTCGACCGAATGGCGTCAGGCTGTTCTTCGATCTCCTTGGTCATGAAGTCGTCGTGGCCACCTTTTTCAGCCGTTTCCAAGTCCCAGTCGACCGAGAGCGGGTGCAGGTGCACGGGCACGCCCTCGAGGTCGACGGCTCGAAAACCCTCGGGCGCGAGGCGAACGATCTCGTCGTCGCTGACGGCGTAGAACGCGGTCGCGCGGTCGAGGATGGCCGGGATGTCGCTCGCGAGGTAGGTCACGCCCGGCGCGGTGCCGACGATGAGTGGTGAGATCCGCCGAGCGGCGACGATGACGTCGGGTTCGGTGGCGTCCATGGCCGCCACCGCGAAGGCGCCACGTACGACGAGCAGGCTCCGACGGACGGCCTCGATGAGTTCGAAACCGTTGGCGCGCGACTCTTCGATGAGGTGCGCGAGCACCTCAGAGTCGGTGCGTGAACTGAAGACGTGGCCGCGCGCTTCGAGTTGTTCTTGGAGCTCGGTGTGGTTCTCGATGATGCCGTTGTGGATGATGGCGATGTTGCCAGAACAGTCGAGGTGCGGGTGGGCGTTGATGGTCTCGGGACCGCCGTGGGTCGCCCAACGGGTGTGGCCGATGCCGGAGGAGAAGCCGAGGGGCGCGAGATCGCACTCCTCGCGAAGCGCCTTCACGGATTCGGTGCCCTCCGCGGTGCGCGCGCGCCACGTCTCACCCGGTCGCACGAGGGCGACGCCCGCTGAGTCGTAGCCACGGTATTCGAGGCGAGCGAGCCCTTCGAGCAGGGTCTCCAGGGTGTCTGGGGATCCAACGACCCCGATGATGCCGCACATGGGGCCAGCCTACCCGGGCCACTTTTGGTGGCTTTCGAGTGTGTCCCTACGATCCGTAGAGCGATTTGAGCCGTTCGGAGAAGACCTCGACGAACTCCGCGTTCAGCGCTTCGATCATGATCCGAACCAGCGGCTCGGTACCAGAGGGCCGCACCAAGAGGCGAACGTCGTCGCGCTCGACGTCGTAGACCGCCAAGAGTTCGTTGAAGAGCGCTTGGACCTCGTCGTCACTGAAGTGCTCCACCGAGACGCTGAAGAGTTCTTGAGGAACGCGGCGCCACGCGCCTCCCGCGAGTTCGGCCAGTGAACCACGACGAACGAGCAACTCCGCCAACAACAGTCCCGTCAAGAGTCCGTCACCGGTCGGGGCGAGGTCGCGAAAGATGACGTGACCCGACTGCTCGCCGCCGAGGATCCATGATTTCTCTTCGAGCGCCATCAGTACGTTGCGGTCACCGACGTCGGTCTCTTCGATCTGAATGCCGGCCGCGTCGAGCGCGCGATACAGACCCAGGTTGCTCATGGAGGTGACGACGACACCCCCGCCCAGCGCGTCTCGTTCCATCCGGTCGAGCGCGAAGAGCACCATGAGGTCGTCGCCGTCTCGAACGGTGCCTTCGGAGTCCACGGCGATCAAACGGTCGGCGTCGCCGTCGACCGCGAGGCCGAGGTCCGCGCCGGCGACGCGAACGGCCTCGACGAGGCTCTCGACGTGGGTGGAACCCGCACCTTCGTTGATGTTGCGACCGTCGGGTCGATCGTGGATGGTGATGAGTTTCGCCCCCGTGGAGGCGAAGAGTTCGTGGGCGACGTGCGACGCCGCGCCGTTCGCGCAGTCCACGACGACCGTGAGCGTGGAGAGGTCCGCCGGGGCGAGTTTGCGCAGGTGCGTCACGTAGTCGTGCTCGGCCGTCTCGTCGATCACGACGTCGTCGAAGATCGCGACGTCCGAGCTCTCGGCCACGTTGAGCGCACTCTCGACGGCCGCTTCCGTGGCGTGATCGAGTTTCGCGCCACCAACGCCAAGGACCTTCAGCCCGTTGTCGTAGTAGGGGTTGTGCGAGGCCGACACCACGACGCCGGCGCCGCCACGCTGTTGGGCGATGACGGCGACTCCGGGTGTCGTGAAGTAGCCGAGGTTGACCCCGAGCGCCCCGCCGTCGCGAAGTCCCGCGAGCACTGCCGCGGCGAGGGAGGGGGAACTCTCGCGCGTGTCGTAGCCGACGAAGACGGGAACTGAGAAGACGCTGGCGACGGCCCGGCCGAGTCGATACGCGAGGTCGACGGTGATCTCGTCGCTCGCACGCCCTCGAATGCCGTCCGTGCCGAAACGCACGGGCATGACCATTACCGCTTGGAGTACTGAGGAGCCTTGCGCGCCTTCTTGAGACCGTACTTCTTGGTCTCCTTCTTACGCGAGTCGCGCGTGAGCAGTCCGGCCTTCTTCAGCGACGGACGAACACCTTCGTCGAGCTTCAGCAGCGAACGTGAGATGCCGAGTCGCAGGGCGCCGGCCTGACCGGCCACGCCGCCACCTTCGATGGTGGCGTCGATGTCGTAGGTCTGTTGCGCGTCGATGAGACGCAGCGGCTCCATCACCATCTGACGGTGGGTCGCTGAGGTGAAGTAGTTGTCGAAGGCGCGAGAGTTGATCGTGATCGTGCCGGTTCCGGGACGAAGTCGAACGCGCGCGACAGCCTCTTTGCGGCGGCCGGTGGTTTGGGTAAGAGGGATGGTCACGACTACTCCTTAACCGCGGCGAATCGCCGAGGTGTCAAACTTCTTCGGCGCTTGCGCCACGTGGGGGTGCTCGGCGCCGGCGTAGACGAACAGCTTGTCCATCTGCGCGCGACCGAGGCGATTCTTTGGCACCATGCCACGAATGGCGTCGGCGACGAGCTTCGTCGGGTTCGTGTCCATCAAGGTCTGCCACGACGTCGCGCGAAGACCGCCCGGGTAGCCCGAGTGGTGATAGTGGAAGTTCTGCGCGGCCTTGTTCGCGGTGACGACGACCTTGTCGGCGTTCACGATGATGACGTAGTCGCCGGTGTCGACGTGGGGGGCGAAGAAGGTGCGGTGCTTACCGCGAAGGAGCGACGCGGCGACGGTGGCGACGCGCCCGAGGATCAGGCCTTCGGCGTCGATGACGAGCCACTCGCGCGTCAACTCACTCGTTTTTGGTGAATACGTCTTCAAGGTTCTTCCTTCAGCGAAAAATTCGGGTCGGACCCGACGGGGTCCGAAGGGGCTCCCCATCTTACGAAATTTCGGCCCTGTTAAGCAAGTTCGGCGATTCTGGGCTCCGAAGTCAACAACCCCTCTTCAAGAGCGCCTCTGCACCGATCATGACGACCCAGACCGTGTCAGCGTCACTAGGCCGTCTTTTTGATACTCCACCAGCCTAAGGCTGAACCTAGTCCGCCATCCACTGACGTCCGTCGATGAGCTCACGAGCCGCGTCGAGGTGACCCGCGTGACAGGCCGTCTCCGTGATCAGGTGGAACACGATGTACTCCAAGTCGGGGACCTCCCACGACCCCCACCAATCGTCTCGTTGGGCCGGCGGCGCGTCGAGCGGCGTCTCCGTGATGATCTCGTTCGCCCGCTGTATCTCGTCGCGGTAGAGATTGAAGACTTCGGTGCCGGTCTCCTTGGGCCCGACATCCCAGTCGCGGTCGCCGTCTAGTGAATTGAGTGCGAAGAAGTCGAGCGACTCGCCCGCCACGATGCAGCGAAGCCAATAGTGCTCGACACCGAGCGCCAAGTGCTTCACCATCCCGAGACAACTCCACCCGGACGGAAGTACGGGACGTCGTAGTTGCTCATCCGAAAGACCTTCGAGAATACCCAAGCCGTGTTGGCGCTGGTCGTCCAACGTCGCGATCAAGAGTTTCTTGATGTCACCCATTGACGAATCGTATCGCCGTCGAATTCGATGCCGGGTCGTGCTTCACGGGTGACTCCACGTCACGCCGGCTCACGACGGGATTCAGCCCGCCGGAGCCGTCGTGGTCGTCGTGGTCGTCGTGGTCGTCGTGGTCGTCGACGTAGAAGTCGGTGGTGGATTCGTCGCCTTCGGTAACGTCGTAATCAGCGCGCCACTCCCGATGGACAGTTCCGTGAGCGATCCAGTACGAGCACCCGGCGTCTGGCTGTTGGCCCCGGATTGGCTAGCTACCCAGAGATTCCCACCAGAAACTGCAAAAGCGGAGAGCTGACTGAAGTAGTAGGGGCCGTTGGTGTTGCACATGTACCAACTCGGATGACCGCTCGTGTCGGACAACTTCGTCACCATGGGACTCGTCCCGAACGGACTCGCGATGTACATATTGCCGGCAACGCCGATCACGGTCGAGGGGGAACCGAAGCCGTAGCTTCCCTGTGCATCGCCGTAGGTAGCGAGTACGGCGCCGCTGGCCACCGAAATCTCAGTCGCTGCGTTACTCGCACTGTCGGCCACCCACACGCGGCCCGCCCCCACGGCGAGCCCGTCGGGAGCGCTCAAGCCATGCCGAGCGACCACGCGAATCAATCGCCCTTGAGCGACGTTGACCTCGGTCACGGAGTTACTGCCCTTGTCGGCGACGAAGACGACTGGGCCAGACACGGCAAGCGCCACGGGATCGCGGAACGAGAATCGAGCGCCCGACACCGAGCGCACGAAGGCGCCGGTACCCGCGTCGATCATCGTGATCGAACCCGCTGCGTTGGACTGGCCAGCGTTGAGTACCAAGATCGTCCGCCCGGCGGCTTCAATCGCTACGGGATCAGCGAAGCGGAAGTTCGGACCAGCAATGACGCGAACGAGCGCACCGGTGCCGGCACTGATCTCACTCACCGAACCGGCCGCGTTAGCGATGAAGAGGTTCCCTCCCGAGCGCACGATGGCCTTCGGACGCGAAAAACCGTAGTTGCTCGCGCTGAACGTCGCGATCCACGCGCCGTTCGACGGATTGATCTCGGATACGGAGTTGCCGGCCTCGTTGGTCACCCACAAGTGTCCTCCGCCGAAGGCCAGTCCGGAGGGTGAATCGAACTCGAGACTGGCCGCGCCCGAAGCAGTCTGTATCGGGAGCACGCCGAGGCACACGGCGGCGAGGACGGAGAATCGCAGCCGCCACGCGCTACCGATCCTTCGGGGACGTTGCATGAGACGAAGTGTAGGTCCTTGTGGTCGCGTTGAGGGAGAGCCCGCGGTCCACTGGAGACCGCGTGGCGAGCCGGTACGTTGCGCGTCCCAACGCAAAGGGCGTGACGTGATCCGCCATCAACTGCCCGTAGAGAACCCTCTCGGCGTTCGTTGTGGCGGACGGTGCGGCGCTTCGGTGGCCAGATGCAGATACGGACGCTGACCTGACCACGGCGCGGGCGGCGCGACGATCCGTGCCGCGAGTCGGTAGGCGACTTTCTCGTAGTTGACGCGCCAGCCGACGAAGTCGGGCCACGCCTCTTCAGCGCTGCGCTCCATCTCGAACCCGGTGGCGCGCATCATGTTGACGGCCTCCTCGAACTCGGCGTAGGTCAGTTCGAGCGGACCCGCGGGATCGGGGTCGGTGTCGACGTCCCAGCCAAGAGTGACGGCAATACGATTCAGAGCGGTGAAGCCCATGCGCAGACAGAGTCGCGCCTGTGACGACGCTCGGTTCGGCGCCAACGAGAGATGCATCGCCGCGGCGTCGAGAACGGAGAGAAGCCCGACGAGCCACGAGTACCACGGTTCCGGGGAGCGAAAGAGCAGGAGTACTGGGTAGGTCGTGTGGCTCTCTGCGAGGTCCGACGACCACTGCTCCCACGTCGCGTAGAAGTCGGGCAACGTGTCGGTGATGCCGACGATCTGGTGGCGCATCAAGATCTCGGGCCCCCACGCGGGGACCCCCGACCGACTCTCGAGCAGAGCGACCAGGCCTTCGCGTCGATTGAAGGACGCGTAGAGACTCGGCAGGTAGGCGATCTGCAGCGTCACGACCACGACCCAGACCGCGCCGGCGGCGATGTCGAGCGCGACGTTGGCCGCTCCCCCTGGGTGGATAGCCCCCACGGTGAAGAGACTCGTGGTCGCTTGGACGAGCGCGTTGGTGAAACTGTGCGTGGTGGAGTTCAACATCAGCGCGAAGCCAATGATGAAGCCCCCGGCCCACGAGATGAGTTGCGCCACGATGCAGACCGGTCCCGTCGGCGCGAGGATCGCGTCTTTCGACTCGTAGCGTCGACCCATTTGCGAAAGCCCGATGAACGCGAGGCGGACGGCGGAGTTCACTTTGAGCGAGATTCGCTCGAAACCGCGTGGCCGCCGCGGGAGAACGAGCGCGAACAGGACGTTGGCGCCGACGATCAGCGACACGACGGCCCCGAGAATGAAGAGGAACACGTTCACGCGAGAACTCCCGTCGGGCGGTTCGCGTCAAGGGGACCGACGGAGCGTGTGCGTCGCTCTTCTCTCACGTCGTACCTTCCCTTAGGGCTTCGTCTGGCGATGTTACGTCACCCGCCCGTCGAACAACGCCGCGAAAGGCCAAGGATCTCGCGACGCGCGCGAGGGCGTCACTTCGAATCGGGGTAGCCGACACCTACGAGCGCGAGTCCGCCGGCGGGTGCAGCCTGTGGGAGTTGGTAGCGACTCAAACTCGCAAGGCGCTCGCTCACGACGTCGGCGCTCAGTTCACCTTGACCTACGGCGACCATTGTGGAAACCAGACATCGGACCATGTTGTGACAGAACGACTGGGCGCGAATCGTGAGTCGCACGACGGGCGCGTGACGCGGGCTCATTACCCACTCGTCGTCCAGCCGTTCCCACCGCGCGACGATGACCTTGCGAAGGAGTGGCTCGTCCGCGGTGGAATTCGTCGGGCGGCGACAGAACGCTCGAAAGTCGTGCGTGCCCAGCACGTTCTTCGCGGCACGATTCATCGCTCGCAGATCGAGCGGCCCCGCGACCGACCAGGCCCAGGCGTTCGTCGATTCGAGTCCCGGGGGTTTGGATTCGAGCACCAGGTAGCGATACTCACGCCAGGTGGCCGAGAAGCGCGCGTGGAAGTCACCCTCGACCGGTTCGGCCCGAAGAATCTGCACGCGTCCGCGCAGCTGTTTGTTGAGTGAAGAGACGAGCCGTTCGCTCTCGAGCGAGCGGACCTTCGTCACGACCGGAAGGTCGACGTGGACGACCTGATTGAAGGCGTGCACCCCCGCGTCGGTGCGACCAGCACCCACGATCAGTGGTTCATGGTCGAGGCGAAGGGTCTTCGCGAGCGTGGCGCGAAGGAGCCCCACGACCGTGTCGTGCTGGGGTTGGTACGCGAAACCACTGAAGGCCTGACCGTCGTAGGCCAGGTCGAGGCGCCAGCGTTGCGTGGCGCCTAGTGGATCAGACGAATTCAATGCGCGCCATCGGGGCGTTATCGCCCTGACGCGGCCCGAGCTTCAAGATACGCGTGTAGCCGCCGGGACGGTCCGTGTAACGCGGAGCGATCTCGGTGAACAGCTTGTGCGTCATGTCCTTGTCGCGAATGAACGCAACGACGCGGCGATGCGCGTGGACCGAACCCTCAGGCGAGTTCTTCGCGGCCGTGACGACCTTCTCCACGATCGGACGAAGAGCCTTGGCCTTCGCTTCGGTCGTGACGATGGACTCCGCGGCAATCATCGAGGCGACGAGGTTGCCCATCATCGCCTTCTGGTGCGCCGAGTTGCCCCCGAAGCGCTTGCCCTTGGTTGGTGTACCGCGCATGCTTAGTCCTCTACTCGAAGTGAAAGACCGCGCTCTTCGAGACGGTCGTTCACGTCCTTCAATGACGTCGCGCCAAAGTTGGTGATCGAGGTCAGGTCGCGCTCGGTGGCGTTGACGAGTTGGGCGATCGTGTTGATGCCCGCACGCTTCAAGCAGTTGCGCGAACGCTCGGTGAGACCGAGCTCCTCGATGCGGATGTCCAGTTCGCTCGCGGCGGCCTGGGCGCTGCCCACGTCTCCGAGTTCAAGCGACGGGGCCTCTTCGTCGAAGCTCGCGATCAGCTCCACGAGGGAGCCGAGCGTCTTGCCGGCCGAGGCCAGCGCTTCACGTGGTGAAATCGATCCGTCGGTCTCGATATCGAGGACGAGTCGGTCGAAGTCCTTACTCTGCTCGACACGCACGGGCTCGATCTCGAAGCTCACGCGACGAACGGGTGAGAAGATCGCGTCGAGGGGGATGACACCGATGGTCGATGATCCCTTGTTGCCTTCGGCACCGACGTAGCCCTTGCCGCGCTCGACGGTGAGCTCGAACGTCAAGGCACTCTTGGGCGACGTCAGGTACGCGAGGTGCAAGTCGCCGTTCAAGATCTCGACGTCGGCCGTCGTGGAGAGGTCGGACGCGAGGACCGGGCCCTCGCCGCGCTTGTCGAGACGGAGGGTGACGGGCTCGTCGGAGTGAACGCGGATGAGCAGGTCCTTCAAGTTCAAGGTGATGTCCTGGACGTCTTCCTTCACGCCTTCGATGACGCCGAACTCGTGCAACACGGCGTCGAACTTGACGCGCGTCGCGGCGGCTCCGGGAATCGACGACAACAAGGTGCGACGCAGGGAGTTACCGAGCGTGTGGCCAAAGCCGGGGTCGAGTGGGCCAATGCCGAATGACTGACGGTTATTGACCTCGTCGCCGAGGGCTTCGATGGTGGGTCGTTGGATGATCAACATGGGGACTCCTAGGGTATGTAGAAAGAAGGGTTACTTGGAGTACAACTCGACGATGAGTTGCTCTTGGATCGACTCGTCGATCTGCTCTCGTTGGGGTACGACGCGCACGGTGACGCTAAAGCCATTTTCGCCCTTTTCGAGCCAGCCGGGCACGCTACGGTCCAAAACGTCGAGGTTTCGCTTGACGTTGAAGTTCTCGCGGGTCGCGACCTTCAAGGTCACGACTTCACCGGGACGCACCCGGTACGAGGGAATGTCCACGCGCTTGCCGTCGATGCTGACGTGACCGTGGCGAACGAGCTGACGGGCCTGGGCGCGGGACGCGCCCCAACCGGCACGGTACGTCACGTTGTCGAGACGCGTCTCGAGAAACTGCAGCAGATTCACGCCGGTCATGCCGGGGCGACGGCTCGCTTCCTCGTAGAGGTTGCGGAACTGCTTTTCGAGCACGCCGTAGATGCGACGGGCCTTCTGCTTCTCGCGAAGCTGGCCCAAGTACTCCGAACCCTGGCGTTGACGGTCGCGACCGTGCATGCCGGGCGGGAACGCGCGAACGCGGCGGTCCGAGTTCTCAGCGACGGGGCACTTCAAGGTGAAGCAGCGCTCACCCTTGAGGTAGAGCTTGGTGCGCTCACGTCGACAGAGTCGACAGACGGGTCCGGTATAACGAGCCATAACTATTCCTTAACCTCGACGCCGCTTTTTGGGGCGACATCCGTTGTGCGGCAGTGGGGTGACGTCTTTGATCGCCACGACTTCGATGCCGGCGGCGGCAATGGAACGTATCGCGGTCTCGCGTCCTGATCCGGGGCCGCGCACTAACACGTCGACTTTCTTCACGCCGTGCTCCATGGCGGCGCGGGCGCACTTCTCGGCGGCCAGCTGCGCGGCGTAGGGGGTCGACTTGCGCGAACCCTTGAAACCGACCTGACCCGACGAAGCCCACGCCAAGACGTTGCCCTCGGGGTCGGTGATCGACACGATGGTGTTGTTGAACGAACTCTTGATGTGCGCGACGCCGAAGGCGACGTTCTTACGTTCCTTCTTGCGCGTCTTTCGAACCGTCGTTGGCTTAGCCATTACTTCGTTACCTTCTTCTTACCGGCGACGGTGCGCTTGGGTCCTTTGCGAGTGCGGGCGTTCGTGCGCGTGCGCTGACCGCGAACGGGCAGGCCCTTGCGGTGGCGAATGCCCTGGAGAGAGTTGATCTCCATCTTGCGCTTGATGTCCTGGGCGACGTCACGACGAAGGTCACCTTCGACGGTGACGTTCTGGTCGATGTAGGTGCGCAGCTGATTGACTTCAGTCTCGGTGAGATCCTTCACGCGCGTCGACTCGTTGATTCCCGTCGCGGCGCAAATCTGCTGCGCGATGGTGGGTCCGACCCCGAAGATATAGGTGAGTGCGATCACGGTGCGCTTGTCGCGCGGAATGTCAACACCAGCAATACGAGCCATTCTTTTCTCCTAACCCTGACGCTGCTTGTGGCGCGGGTTCGCTTCACAGATCACGCGAACGACCCCGGCCCGACGAATGACCTTGCACTTCTCACAGATGGGTTTCACGCTCGCGCGAACTTTCATTTAGTTTCTTTCTCGATCTCGAAGAACGTGAGTTATCGGTAGCGGTAGGTGATGCGTCCGCGAGTCATGTCGTAGGGCGTAATCTCTACTTGAACCTTGTCGCCGGGAAGAATACGGATGCGGTGCATGCGCATTTTTCCCGAACTGTGAGCGAGGACGGTATAACCGTTCTCAAGCTCGACACGAAACATGGCGTTAGGTAGGGGCTCAACGACGGTTCCCTCAACGGTGAACGCGTCTTCCTTTGGCTTACTCAGGTTCTTTCTCCTTGTTACGTCACTACTGGGCGCGCGAGAGCAGGACTCCCACGCGGGTAGACCTCGGAGTCGTGCCCAGAGGTCGGCTTTCTATTCTACCGGAAATTCTTAAAAACGCAAAAACAGCTTTAAAGTGCAGCCGTCACCCCGCGCTCCGGTAGCTCGAAATCGACGCAGGGTGGATCTACCCCGCCATTCTACCGGCGAGTTGATTCGTCGGTACGGGCACCGAGTCACTCGGAGAGGGCGCCGATGGAGAGGGATCGCGCCCCTACCTCGAGCGACGCGCCCGCTTCGGACTGGTCTTTTCAGCACTGGTGGTGGTCTTCGCGGGTGACGTCACGAGGGCAGCCATCAAATCGCCGAACTTCTCGAGGCGATCGAGGACGTCGGTGACCTCAAAGCGAAGGTCGCTCGGGTCTCGGCTCCGCCGACACCCCTCGATCTCGTCCCACGTCACGGGCGTCGACACGGTCGGTGCCGCGAGGGCACGCAGCGAGTACACCGCCACCGTGGTCTTGGAGGGACTGTTTTGACTCCAATCGACGAGCACTTTCCCAGGTCGGAGGGCCTTGCGCATGACCGACACGACGGCGTCGGGATGTTCATCCTCCAGCGAGCGCGCGAGCTCGTGGGCTCGTTCGTTCGTGGCGTCCCACTTGGCTCTCTTCAGCGGCACGTACAGCTGCAGGCCCTTGGAGCCGCTGGTCTTGGCCAGGACGTTGTCCTCACCGAGTGTGTCGCCGATCCAGCGAGCGACCTGACAGCACTCGACGATGGAGGTTCCGGGTCCGGGGTCGAGGTCGAACACCAGGTGATCGGGCGGACCCGGTGGATCCTTCCCCTTAGGCGTATGCCAGAGCGGCACGTGAAACTCGAGCGTCGCGAGGTTCGCCGCCCAGACGAGCGTCGCCCGGTCACGAACCACGACGAACTCAACCGAAACGTCAGGATCGCTCGTGGACGGTACGTCCACTGTCGCCACCCAGTCGGGCCTCGTCTCGGGAGCGTGCTTTTGAAAGAACGCCTTGCCCTCCACGCCGTTCGGGTAGCGCTTGAAGGTCGCGGGGCGGTCTCGCACGTGCGGCAGCAGGACGTCCGCCACGCGGGCGTAGTAGTCAAGCACCTGACCCTTCGTGAAGCCGACCTCGCGATAGAGCACTTTGTCGAGGTTGGACACGGTGAGACGCTTGCCGTCCACGTCCGTTTCGACTCGATCAGGGCTCACGCCGCACGTCCCTCGCCTTCTTGTCGGCGCGAAGACCTCGCCACGAGGGATGACGGAGACGACCGTCGTCCGTCCATTCGCCAAAGCGGACCTCGCCGACCAGTGTGGGACGGACGAAGTTGGCCACTTTCGCCTCACGCGCGCTGAGTGAGAAGAGAAACGGTGACGACGCTCGCGCGAGGGGTGCCAGCGTTCGCAGGAGCTCAGTGCGCGCTCCTGCAGAGAATCCCGTGCCGACCTTTCCTACGTACTCGAGGCCCCTACTCGTGTAGACGCCCACGAGGAGTGCCCCGAGACTGCCTTCACGCTCACCTTGACCCCGCGTCCACCCGCCGATCACGACCTCCTGTGTTCGAAAGTTCTTCACCTTTATCCAGTCGCCGTTGCGTCGTCCCGGCGCGTAGAGCGAGTCCCTTCGCTTCGCCACCACTCCTTCGAGACCCCGGTCCCTGGCGATGGCGAGCAACTTCGCCCCGTTGCCGTCGGGGCTCGCCGGCGGCGTCGCGAACGAAGTGCCCTCGAGCTTCAAGGCTTCGAGCTTCTCTCGACGCTCGTCGTACGTGGCGTCGAGCAAGCTCGTCCCGTCCAGATAGAGGACGTCGAACGCGAAGAAACTCGCTGGTGACGTCTTGGCCAGACGATCGATCGCCGACTTTGACGAGAGATGCAATCGGTGACTGAGTTGCGCGAAGTCGGGTCGACCGTCCTCGTCGAGGACGACGATCTCACCGTCGAGCACCGCCGAGCGAGATCCGAGGAAGAGCCCTATCTCCCTCAATTCGGGGAAGGTCGCCACCAGGCCCTTGTCGTTGCGGGTAAACGCCTGCACCCGACCGCCCTCGACGTACACCAGTGCGCGCACGCCGTCCCACTTGAACTCATAGGACCACCCTCGACCCAGCGAAGCCAGTTCACCCGACGTCGCGAGCATGGGCTTTAGATGGCGCGGCATCTCTTCGAAGTTCGGGGCCGGAGCATCCATACGGTGGATCATCCAGTTCTTCCCGTCCGTTGGAAAGAGGACGAACCGACCCGACACACGGCGACCGTCGAGGATCACCATGATCTCGTCGTCACGCCACTTCTCCGTCTCGTACGTCCCGTGATCCCAGACGGTGACGTGACCGGCTCCGTACTCCCCTTTTGGGATGTCGCCTTCGAAGTCGCCGTAGTCGAGTGGGTGGTCCTCGGTGTGCACGGCGAGATGGTTGGCGTGCGGATCGTCAGGCAGACCTTTCGGGAGGGCCCACGACACGAGGACGCCGTCGCGCTCGAGTCGAAAGTCCCAGTGCAGCGCGCGAGCGTGGTGTTCTTGAACGACGAAGGTCGGACGCCCGTTCCTCGCTGCGCGCACCGACGAACCCATGGGCTCGGTCGTCTTCTGCGGGTTGCGCTTCGCGCGATAGGTGGTGAGCTTCTTGGAAACAGAAGGAGCCTTGGTCGCGGGCCGAGGCTTCTTCGCGCTCATGACGCGCGTCGACCCGTCTTCTTCGTGGTCGAGCGCGTCGCCGACAACGCGTCAATGAGTTCGGACTTCGTCATGCGTGCGTTGACCTCGACACGATCCTTCTTCGCGCGGGCGAGAAGCTGCGACTTGGTGAGTTCCGCCAGGGACGCCGCTGGCTTCGCACTCGTGCTCGAACGCGCCGACGGGTGCTTGGTCGGTGCCGTCGACGTCGACGACGTTCGGCGACCCGCGCCGGTTCGATCGATCGAGGCTCGTAGCGCCGACATCAAATCGACCACGTTGGACTTCGGTCGTTCCTCCTCGTTGGTGACGACGGCGTGACCCGCCCGCTTCCTTTCGACGAGGTCGTGTATACGTTGGCGGTAGGTGTTCTCGTACCGCGTGGGATCCCATTGGACACTGAGCGACTCGACCAACTGCTTGGCCACCGAGAGTTCACGAGGTTTCACTGACTCGTACGTTGGCAGGTCGTCGAGCTCCTCTTGCGGACTTCGGATCTCGTCTTCGAAGTACATCGTCTCGAGTATGAGGACGGAGTCGCTGGGTCGCACCGCCACGAGATGCTCCTTGTCGCGAAGGACCAACGTGGCGATGCCGATCTTGTTCGTCTCGCGCATGACCTGCAGGAGCAGTGAGTACGCGCGATTCGCACCCTTCGCCTTCGGGGCCAAGTAGTACGTCTGGCGGAAATACTTGGGATCGATATCCGACAGGTCGACGAAGTCTTGGATCTCGATGAGCTCGGACTTACCCGGGGCGTTCTCCTTCAACTCCTCGGGCGTGACCACGACGTACTCACCGTCGCCGACGGGAAATCCGTTGACGATGTCCTCGGCGCGCAGCTCGTCACCCGTCTCTTCATCGACCTTTCGGTAGCGAACGCGATGCGACGTTCCCTTATGGATCTGATTGAAGTGCACCGTCTGATCGGTCGTCGCCGTGTAGAGGCCGACGGGGATGCTGACGAGTCCAAAACTTAGAAAACCTGACCATGTCGCTCGTGCCATAGCGCAGCTCCTCGGTGAGAAGTTCCTACATATCCACTTGCGAAGGAGAACATTAACCGAGTGACGTCGAAAGTCAAATCCACCGTTTCGCACGAGCGCACCTCTACATTGAGTGCGTGAGGACAAAGAACTCAACGGTGATCATCTGTGTTGACTGCCGTGAGGACATCGAGCACTGTCACGGCACCGCGATCATCATGACCAACGGAGCCATCGAGTGCAGCGACGACCCCGATTGTCGTCTTGGCGTCGAAGTTCACCGCTTTTTCACGCGCGAGGACTGACGCGCTCGACGTCCGTCGCGCACTGGCGGCGCGACACGGGCATTGGGAGATTCCACGGGCCTATCGCGGTGACGGGACTCGCCTAGATCGAGTTGCCTAGCTCGGCGTCGCCAAGCCGAAGAGTCGCTTCCTCGCGCCCGCCTCGGGCGTCGACGTCGGTGAATCGACCGATTCCCTTCGAACGTAGTGATCGCCGAGGATCGAAACGGTGACCATGAGCAGATTGGCAACGAAGGGGATCTCGACGTCCACCGACCATGCTGAAGGCAACCAGTTGAAGAACGCCGTGGGGAACAGCGCCAACCACCACACGCACATAGCGCCCGCGACGTACGTCGTCGGCGATCGCAAGGTGTTCAACGCCAACGCGCGCGCAACCCAGATCCACAGGATCGGAACGATGAGCAACGTGTAGTCAGCGTGCGACACGGGAAGCAGCAGCAGGACGCAACCAACGATGTTCCAGAAGCTGAGACGAGTGCTGTCGCTCCAACGAAGGCACCGCACGAGGATACTTATCGCCCACACGGCGAGGATCACCGTCGTGATCCAGCGAAGTGGAGCCGAGACGAACAGCGGTTGAGCGAACCCACTCTTCGAAAACAGTGCCTGCGGCGCGCCCCACACCGAACAGCTCACGAGACGTTGGGAACTGGCGTGCAACGTCACGTGTATGAGGGACGAAAGCTCCGACGTCCCCCCGAGGATCAGCGCCAGGATCGGGGCGATGAGTGAGGTCAGGAGAAACGCGATGAGCGTTCGCCAACGACGCGGGAAGTCCCGACGAAAGAAGATGAGCGCGATCGCCCAGGGCCAGGTCTTCACGATGCCACCGAAGGCCAACAGTGCACCGGACGTGGCGGAGCGTCCACGCTCCGACGCCAGTACCGACGCCGCTAAGAAGACGAGCACGAACGCGTCAGAGTTGCCGTTGTTGAAGTTCACCGTCGTCGGCATGAATCGCAGAATCGAGCCGATCATGATGCCGAACAAGACGGGCCGACGCCAGTCACGCTCGAAGGGACCTTCCGCCTTCATGACGAGTAGGACACCGGCCACTAGCGCCGCAATGGACGCAATGAGCCAGAGGTGCCAGACGGTGGAGATGCCCAGGTGAAGGAACGGCCAGAGCACGAGGGCGACCAAGGGTGAGTAGACGTAACCGTCGCCGTGAGAGCCAAAACCGAAGTGATAGGGATTGAGCCCGCTAGCGACGAGGTGCGACGCGTGAAAGAAGATCCAGAAGTCGTCGCCTCTGCTTCGAAAGTCACCGGGAACGGCCCACGCGTTGCTGTGGTATCGCTCGTAGCCGAGCGCGAGTGTACCAAGGATGGCCAACGCCCACAGGGCGCCTTGAAGGGCACGCGACTTATTCGTCACCTCTAGATCCGGGTCAAGTGACCGACTCTGTTGAACCATTCCCGCTTCCCTCCGAAGACTCTTCAACGAACCCAGATCGATTGAACAACTATCACGTTGGCCGACACCGCCTGTTACGCCACAAAGCCCGGCCCCAGTAAATGACCACTCTCGCAGGAGTTTGACCGTTGTCCACCGCGATAGTAGTCCTTCACCTCCCGTGGCGTCAGACTTTTTCAATTGTCCTCAAATAATCGGTAACCCGTTTACGAGAGCCCGAGATCGGACCGGACGGTGGCGCCGACGGTTCGCGGGAACGCGTTGACGTTGGCGTTGCGTGCTGGTTGGAGATCTCCGAGTCCCCCGCGTCGCCGTGACGATGGTCATCGTGCGGGCGCGGGCGCCCGACCACGTGGTCAGTTTCGAAGGTTTCGCGACACGTGTCCGGCACCGACACAGACTGCGCGTCACTACGCGAGCGTGAAGACTTCGGGTCCGTTCTCGGTCACGGCGATGGTGTGCTCGAAGTGCGCCGAGAGCATGCCGTCTTTGGTCATGACGCTCCAGTCATCGTCGAGCGTGTACGTCTCGTAAGAGCCGACGTTGACCATCGGCTCGACGGCGTAGACCATGCCGGCCTTCAAGGTCGGTCCGGGTGAGCCGGGCCAGTAGTTGGGCACCTGCGGGCTCTCGTGCATCTCGGTGCCGATGGCGTGACCGACGTACTCGCGCACGACGGAGAACCCGGCCGCTTCCGCGACGTCTTGCACCGCGCGACCGACTTCGTGCAGTCGTCCACCCACGACCAACTTGTCGATGCCCGCCCACAGGGAGCGCTCGGTCACTTCCATCAGACGCTTCGCCGTGGCGCTCACCTCACCGACGCCCGCGGTGTACGCGGCGTCACCGTGGTAGCCCTCGACGATGGCGCCCGCGTCGACAGAGATGATGTCGCCCTCTTTGAGTTCGTACGTTCCGGGGATGCCGTGGACGATCATGTCGTTCGGGCTGGTGCAGATGACCGCAGGAAAGCCGTTGTAGTTCAGAAAGTTGGAACGAGCGTTGCGCTTGGCCAGTACCTCGGCGGCGAGGTTGTTGAGGTCCATGGTGGTGACGCCCGGACGGATCGCCGCGCGCGTGACCTCGTGGATCTCGGCGACGACTTTGCCGGCTTTGCGCATCTTGTCGAGCTCGTCCTTCTTTCTGATCACGCAAGACCTCTTCCGTGCAGGAGTCCGTCGATGTCCGCCGCGACCTTCTCGCGGAGCTGATCGCCGTTGACCTTGACGAGGATTCCCCTCGATTCGTAGAACGACAGGAGGGGCAACGTGTCGCGGTCGAACGTCTCGAGGCGCTTTTGAATCGCTTCGGGCTTGTCGTCGCTTCGCTGCACGACGTCGCCACCACAGACTTCGCACGTCCCCGAGATCGCGGCGACGTCGGTGTCCTTGTAGGAGGTCCCGCACTCCTGGCAGACCCGACGTGACGAGAGTCGCTGGATCACCAGTTCGTTCGCGATCTCGATGCTGATGCAGAGCTTGATCCCGCCCTCGCCCAAGAGCTGTTCGAGCGCTTGGGCTTGGAACGTCGTACGTGGGAATCCGTCGAGCACGGCACCCTTCTGGGTGTCGGGCTCTTGGAATCGGTCGGCGACGAGCTGGTTCACCAGTTCGTCCGAGACCAGTTGACCGGCGTCGAGCACGGACTGCACCTCGCGACCGAGGGCCGTGCCGGCCGCGACCGCTGCACGCAGCATGTCGCCCGTCGAGATGTGCGCGAGACCGTGGAGTTCGCACAGACGCTGGCTCTGGGTGCCTTTGCCCGCGCCCTGTTTACCCAGGACGACAAGGTTGAGTTGTCCCGTCATGGCTAACGCTTCAAGAAGCCTTCGTAGTTGCGCATCATGAGCTGACTGTCGATCTGGCGCATCGTCTCGAGCGAGACACCCACGGCGATCAACAAGGTGGTGCCGTAGTACGGAAAGCGGTTGATGTTCCACAGCGCCATCAAGATGCTCGGCACGACGGCCACCGACGCCAGGAACACGGCGCCCACGACGGTGATGCGCGAGAGCAGGCGCGCGAAGTACTTCTCCGTCGGCAGTCCGGGACGGATGCCCGGCACGAAGCCACCCTGCTGGCGCAACATCTCGGCCTGCTGGTGGGGCTCGAAGGCGATGTACACGTAGAAGAACGTGAAGGCGAGGATCAGCACGAAGTCAGAGGTGATGTAGAAGAAGTTCGTCGGGGTCAGGGAGTTGCGCACGAAGTTCTGAAAACTCGCCCACGGCACGATGTTGGACATCAGGACCGGGATGTACAGCACGGACGAGGCGAAGATGATCGGGATCACGCCCGACTGGTTGACCTTCAACGGGATGTAGGTGGAGTTGCCACCCATCTCTCGTCGCCCGACGACGCGCCGGGCGAACGTGACCGGTATTCGCCGCTGGCCGTTGTCCATGAAGACGATGAGGACGAGGAGGCCGATCGAGACGAGCAGGATGATGAAGAACTTGAACGCGCCGCCCTCCGCCCAGACGGCCTTGCCGCCCGAAGGAAGTCCCGAGACGACGTTCGCGAAGATGAGCAGTGACATGCCCTGACCGATACCGCGCTGGGTGATGAGCTCGGCGAGCCACATCACGAAGGCCGTACCGGCGGTCAAGATGAGCACCATGAAGAGGCCGAGCCAGATCGTGAACTTCGGGATCAAGTCGATGTTGAAGCCGAGCAGTGCTTGGTCGTGACCGTGAAAGGCGTAGACGAGACCCGTCGACTGCAACAGGGCCAAGCCAATGGTGAGGTACCGCGTCGTCTGGGTGATCTTCTTCTGACCAACGGCGCCCTGGTCGCGCCACTCCGTGAGTTTGGGGATGACGGTCGTGAGGAGTTGGATCACGATGGAGCTCGTGATGTAGGGCATGACCCCGAGGCCGAAGACCGCGAGGCGCGTCAAGGCGCCACCCGAGAACAAGTTCAAGAAGCCGAGCACGCCACTGGCGCCGGCCTTACTCTGCAGCGCCTGGACCTGGTGCCAACTCACGCCCGGGATAGGAAGGTTCGCGCCTAACTGGTACAGGCAGATGATCGCGATGGTGAAGAGAACCTTGTTGCGAAGGTCCGGTACGCGAAAAATGTTCCCGAGGCGCTTAAACACTCTTTGACCCTAACGGTTTTGGTGTTGGTTACCCGACGCGGCCGGTCGAACGGAGAACGGCAGGTCGACGATCGTGACGGTCCCGCCCGCTCCTTCGATGGCAGCCTTCGCCGACGCGGAAAAGCCGTGCGCCGAGACGTTGAGCGCCGTCGACAGCTCGCCGCGACCGAGCACCTTCACGAGGTCCTTCTTGCGCATGAGGCCCTTCGCCACGAGGACGTCGGGGTTGATCTCGGCGACCCCGAGCGCCACGAGGGCGTCGAGGTTGACGGGGGTGTACTCGACGCGGAAGGGGTTCGTGAATCCCTTGAGCTTCGGGATGCGCTGGAGCAACGGCAGCTGCCCACCTTCGAAGCCCGCGGGAATCTGGCGACGTGCCTTCTGTCCCTTGGTGCCACGACCGGCGGTCTTGCCGCCCTTACCGGCGATACCGCGACCGACGATCTTGCGACGGTGGGTGGAACCTTCTGGTGACTTGAGATCGTGCAACTTCATTCGTTGACCTCTTCTACTTTGATCAGGTGCGGCACGCGAGCGATCATGCCGTGAATCTCGGGACGATCGGGCAGCACGTTGGACTGGCCGATGCCCCGCAGTCCGAGCGCGCGCAGCGTCCCGCGGTGCTTGGGCTTCGTGGCGATGGCCGAACGGATCTGGGTGACTTTTAACTGCATGGTTAGCCTTCCGTGACCTTGAAGAGGTCGCTCTCGCGCTGGCGTTCGCGGTACGCGCGCAGCGTTCCCGAAGGGATGATCTCGTCGGCCGGCTTGTCGCGCAGGGCGGCGAGCTCTTCGGGACGACGAAGTTGCTTCAGACCTTCGATGGTCGCGTGCGCGACGTTGATGCCGTTGGAAGAGCCGAGGGACTTCGCGATGATGTCCTTGACGCCAGCCATCTCGAGGATGGCGCGCGCGGCGCCACCGGCGATGACGCCGGTACCGGGAGCCGCGGGCTTCATGAGCACGCGTCCGGCGCCGGAGCTGCCGATCACGGGGTAGACGATGGTCGAACCGGCGAGGGGCACGTCGAAGAGGTTCTTGCGAGCTTCTTCGATACCCTTCTGCACGGCGAGTCCGGCCTCTTTCGCCTTGCCGTAGCCGAGACCGACCTTGCCCTTGCCGTCGCCGATCACCATGAGCGCGGTGAAGGAGAAGCGACGTCCACCCTTGACGACCTTGGACACCCGGTTCACCTTGATGGTGCGCTCTTCGTAGACTTCTTCACTCATTAAAACTCCAGTCCACCGGCACGCAGGGCGTCAGCGAACGCCGCCACTCGGCCGTGGTAGTCGAAGCCACCGCGGTCAAAGACCACCGTGGCGATGTTGGCTTCTTTGGCGCGGGTCGCGAGCAGGTTCGCGACGGCCTTCGCCCCTTCGATGTTGCCACCGGTGGCGCTCTTCAAGGCACCTTCGACCGACGAGGCCGCGGCCAACGTGCGGCCCGTGGTGTCGTCGATGATCTGTGCCGAGATGTGCTTGTTGGTGCGACTCACCGCGACGCGCGGTCGCTCCGCAGTACCCGAGAGGGTCTTGCGAAGACGACGGTGACGACGTTGGCGAAGTTCACGTGTAGTGCGTGCCATTACTTTGCGGCCTTTCCTGCCTTGCGCGCCACTCGCTCACCGAGGTAGCGCA
>DASZIH010000097.1:0-4091 GCA_035949355.1 Acidimicrobiales bacterium | reverse complement strand
AAGCTCTTCAAGACACATCCCACTGCCGAGCGCAACGCAGTTGAGAGGATCGTCCGCCACGATGATGGGCATGTTGGTCTCGTACTCGAGACGAGCGGCGAGACCCGCGAGCAGTGCGCCTCCGCCCGTGAGGACGATGCCCTGTTCCATCAGGTCCGATGAGAGTTCGGGCGGGGTGCGGTCGAGGGTGACCTTCACGGCATCGACGATGGCCTGGACGGGCTCTTCGATGGCTTGACGTATCTGTTCGGTGGAGATGACGACGGTCTTCGGAAGTCCCGTCACGAGGTCGCGGCCACGAATCTCCGCGCGCAACTCCTCTTGGAGCGGGAAGGCCGAGCCGAGTTGGATCTTGATCTCTTCTGCGGTTCGTTCACCGAGCGCGAGTTGGAACTCTTTCTTCACGAACGCAACGAGTGCTTCGTCGAGTTCGTCGCCGCCCACGCGGATCGACTGACTCGTGACGATGCCGCCGAGTGAGATGACCGCGACCTCTGTCGTGCCGCCGCCGATGTCAACGACCATGTTGCCGGTCGGTTCGTGAATGGGCAGTCCCGCACCGATCGCCGCGGCCATTGGTTCTTCGATGATGTAGGCCTTGCGCGCGCCCGCGAACTCCGCGGCCTCCATCACCGCGCGCTGTTCGACACCGGTGATGCCCGACGGAACGCAGATGACCATGCGAGGCTTCGCGAAGCGGCGCTGGTGGACGCGGTGGATGAAGTAGCGCAACATCTTCTCGCAGATCTCAAAGTCCGCGATGACGCCGTCCTTCAAAGGACGAATGGCCTGGATATTGCTCGGCGTGCGACCAATCATGCGCTTGGCTTCGGCGCCGACGGCGAGCGGCTTGCCGTCCTTGACGTCGACGGCGACGACGGAGGGCTCGTTCAGGATTATGCCGCGTCCGCGGACGTACACCAGGGTGTTCGCGGTGCCAAGGTCGACCGCCATGTCACGACCCAAAAGTGAGAAACGTCCATCAGCCATAGATTCCCTTTATTGAGGCGTGAGACACCTCGCGCTTGGCTCTAAGGCTAGGGCAAGACGGCAGTACTGAACCAGTTCGTTGCGCTAAGCCAAGTCTGGGAAGAAAATACTGATCTCTCGTTGCGCGGCCTCGCTCGAATCCGAACCGTGAATCAAATTCGCCGCCATGTCGAGCGCGAGGTCGCCGCGGATGGTACCCGGTGCGGCGGCGGCCGGATTCGTCGCGCCGATCATGGTTCGAACGACCTGCCACGTGTCCTCGGGACCCTCGACGACCACGACCAGCGTGGGCGCGCTGGTGATGAAGCTCACCAGGCGCTCGAAGAAGGGTTTTCCTTCGTGTTCGGCGTAATGACGGGTCGCCGTCGCCTCGTCGATCGTGCGAAGTTCCGCTGCCACCAGGCGAAGATCACGCCGCTCGAGGCGAGCGAGCACCTCGCCCACGAGCCCACGTTCGACGGCGTCGGGCTTCACGATGACAAGCGTTCTATTCACGCTTGGCAATCTAACAGTCTCACGTCGTGTGTCGAGACGCCACGTGCAACACTTCGCCGCGCACCTCAGCGACGAGATAGAGGCTCCCCGCGACCACGATGAGATCATCGTCCGTCGAGCGCTCGCGCGCGTGCGCCAGAGCTGCCTTCGCGCTCGGGTGCTCGAAGGCCGTCGCGCCGTGACGTCGCAGTGCGTCGGCGACTTCGCCGACCGGCACTGCTCGAGGAGACCGTGGCGCGCAACAGTGGAACTCGCTGAAGCCCGCGCCGACGAGTGGCGTCACCATGTCGTCGACGTCGCGACCGGTCAACATGCCGATGACGCATCGCCGTTCGCCGCGCACGTCGAACGCGCCGTCCAACGTCGCGACCAGCGCCCGCACGCCCGCGGGATTGTGCGCGCCGTCAACGACGATCATCGGATTGCGCGCAATAACTTCCATCCGACCAGGCATTTGAGCGTGCGCCAACGTTGAGGTAACGACGGCGTCACCCAGCGCGCGACCCAAGAACGCTTCGGCCGCGACGACCGCCGTCGCCGCGTTCACGCCTTGATGAATTCCGTGCAAGGTGACGAGTACTTCTTCGTAGTGGTCGAACGGCGTCTTCAACGTGATCGCACGACCACCGAGCGCGAGCTCGTTCTCTTCGAGCTCGAAGTCGTCACCCAAGAGCCAGAGTGTCGCGTTCAGTTCTTGCGCTCGACGTTGCGCGATCTCCACGACGATGGCGTTGGTGGTCGCGACGACGGCGATGCCGTCGGGGCGAAAGATGCCCACCTTGTCAGTCGCGATGGCACCCACCGTGAGACCAAGGACGGCGGTGTGATCGAGATCGACGTTCGTCAACACCGAGACGTCGGCGTCAATGACGTTGGTCGAGTCCCACGTGCCACCCATACCGACTTCGATGACGCCCACGTCGATGCCCTCGTCCGAGAAGTGCAACAGCGCGGCGACCGTGAGCAGTTCAAAGCGCGTCAGCACGATACCGGTGACCGACTCGACGTCGGAGAGGCGTTCGAGAACACCGATAAGTGACTCGTCGTCGATGGGTGTTGCGTTCACCGCGATTCGTTCGTTGATGGCGTGAAGGTCGGGACTCGTGAAGGTCCCTACTCGAAGTCCCGTCGCCTCCAAGAGCGCGCTGATGATCGTCGTCGTCGTGCCCTTGCCGTTGGTACCAGTGACGTGGATGCTGGGATAGTCGCCCTGGGGGTCGGCGAACTGGGCCAGCGTGTCACGAATGGGCTGCAGCGTAGGTACGGGCTGGCGATTGGGCGCGACGCGTTCGTAGTCCACGTGCGATTCAAGCCAGCGCAACGCCTCAGCGTATGAAGCGAAGCGCACGGTTTAGCTGGCGCGACGGGTACGCGTCGCCGCCTTTCGCATTTCGTAGCTCGGCGCTTCGTGTTGGCGAACCGACGCCGCCGTCACGACGCACTTCACCACGTCACTGCGACCGGGCACGTCGTACATGGGCTCTAACAACACGTGCTCGAGTATGGAACGAAGTCCGCGAGCGCCCGTTTGACGTTCGAGCGCGAGGTCCGCAATCGCCTCGAGCGCGTCGGTTTCGATGACGAGCTCGACGCCGTCCATCGCGAGGACTTGCTGGAACTGCTTCACGAGTGAGTTCTTCGGTTCGGTCAGCACCTTGATCAACATGTCGCGATCGAGTTGTTGCACGGCGCTCACTATTGGTAGGCGACCAATGAACTCGGGGATGAGTCCGAACTTGACCATGTCCTCGGGAAGGACGTGACGGAACAGTTCGATGTCACCGCCGCGGCGAGACTGCACGGGCTGGTTGAAGCCCATCGACTTCTTGCCCAAACGACGCTCGATGATCTCTTCGAGCCCAGCGAACGCGCCGCCGCAAATGAACAAGATGTTCGCGGTGTCGATGTTGATGAACTCTTGGTGCGGGTGCTTACGTCCGCCTTGGGGCGGGACGCTCGCGACCGTGCCCTCCAGAATCTTGAGGAGCGCTTGCTGCACGCCTTCGCCGGATACGTCGCGGGTGATGGAGGGGTTCTCGGCTTTGCGCGCGATCTTGTCGATCTCGTCGATGTAGATGATGCCGCGCTCCGCGCGCTTGACGTCGAAGTCGGCGGCGGAAAGGAGTTTCAACAAGATGTTCTCGACGTCTTCGCCCACGTAACCGGCCTCGGTGAGGGCGGTCGCGTCCGCGATGGCGAAGGGGACGTTGAGCATGCGAGCGAGGGTCTGCGCGAGGAAGGTCTTGCCACAGCCCGTCGGACCGAGCAGGAGCACGTTGGATTTGGCGACTTCGACGTCCTCGTCGTGCAAGGGACCGGTCTGGATTCGCTTGTAGTGGTTGTAGACCGCAACGGCGAGGATCTTCTTCGCGTCGACTTGGCCGATCACGAACTCGTCGAGGAAAGCGGAGATCTCGCGTGGGGTGGGAAGTTCGTCGAGGATGAACTCGGGGCGGTCACCGAACTCGTCGGCGATGATGTCGTTGCATAGATCGATGCACTCGTCGCAGATGTACACGCTCGGTCCCGCGATGAGCTTCTTGACCTGCTTTTGACCCTTCGCGCAGAAACTGCACTTAATAAGGTCGCTACCTTCACCGAATTTT
>DASZIH010000096.1:0-21749 GCA_035949355.1 Acidimicrobiales bacterium | reverse complement strand
ATGTTCGTGCTCGTTCTAGGACGCTCAAGGAGCTGGCTGACGCCGGTTCCGACCACGAAAGTGGTCGAGCGCAAGATTTCCGGTGGTTATGGCGGTGGAGATATACCTGTTCCCATTCCGAACACAGCAGTCAAGCCCACCTGCGCCGATGGTACTTGGGGGTTCCTCCCTGGGAGAGTAGGTCGCCGCCGGGATTTCTAGAAAGACCCCCACCGAAAGGTGGGGGTCTTTCGCTTTTGTCAGCACGTTCTCGTGCGCGCCGCGATGATCGGTGCAAAGTTTGTCCAATGAACGTTCGCCGTCGGACGCCGCGACGATGGCGGCGCGTCGTGCTCTCGCTCTTGATGGCGTTGGCCAGTTCGTCAGCAGCGGTCTCGTTGAGCGGCGCCGCGCCTTCGTTGGTCGTTCCGCAGATGCTGGTGCGCGTGCCCGGATCGCAAACGATGTACGTGGTGGACTTGGTGAAGTGCCAACAGGTGCGGTGCCTTCATCTCTATCGCACCAGCGTGTTGGCGAAAACGTATCGCGCCGTCTCGCTTCCTCCGCTCTCCGCGGTGGCTGGCACACCCACGGGCGACTTGATTCGATTGGCTTTCGCCACGGCGAACGAAGGCTACGCGTTGGTGGGCCGGTATTTTTCGTGGAGGCTCTACAAGACGATGAACGGGGCCAGATCGTGGCAACGAGTGTCGACGCCACCAGGGAGAAGCGTCGTTGGCTTGACGGTGAGCGCTTCTTCGGTCTACCTCGCTACCGCGAACTGTTCAGGCACTGACAACCTCTGTCGTGACTACCAGTTGAATCGGTCGACGTTGCTCGTCCACAAGTGGACGAGCTCGACGTGGCCGCACCCGGCCAGGACGAACGTCACGGACGGTGAGTTCAGTCCCAACGTGGGTGCGTGGGGAAGCTACGTATGGATCAGTGAGAACACGCACGCGGGGTCCACGATCTTCACATCGCACGACCAGGGAAGGACGTTCATTCCGATCCGAGCCAACTCGTTAGCCAGCGTGTCGGGTTGCGCGATTACGGCCGAGTCGGTGAGGTCGCTTTGGGCCGAGTGCCCGACGGGCATGATGGTGTCGTTCTTTCACTCGAGTGACGGGGGAGTGACGTGGACGAACGTCCCTCAGCGGCCGTTTTTTGGCACCGGCGGTGGTACTTTCGACCCAGTTTCATCGTCCATCGCTTACCTCGCGTACGGTGCGACGCAACCATTGGTGCGGATCTTCGACGAAGGAAAGAGGGCCACAACGGTGGGAGCCCTGAACTGTTCGAAGGTCAATTCCAGCATTAACGAGCTCATGTTCGATGACCAAGATCACGGTCTGGCCATTTGCCTGCCAGGCGACAGCGCTTTGCGGGCACTGTTGCTGAAGACCGTTGACGGGGGCGCACATTGGACGCGGGTGCCAGCAAACTAGACCCAGATGTTGCGACTCGGCGCACAGAAGAGGTTTTCCTCCTGAACGAGCGTCGCCCTAGCGCACCTGTCCTTTGTAGAAGCCGTAGCGAGCGAGCGGTTCGACGAGTTCGCGTTCTTCGTAGGCCAAGTGCGAGAGCAGCGTGTCGGTCAGCACGTCGGTCGCGCTCTGTAGGGCGCTGAAGTCGCCGGGCGTCGCGACGAGATCGACGAGGCATTGGTCCACGCGGTCGAGGACGTCGTGGATGACCTCGTGCTCTTCGATGAGGCGGTCGATGACGGGTTCGAGGTCGGCTTCGCACGAGCGCAGGTGGGGGAAGATCGCGTCATCTTCGAGGCCGTGGTGGACCGCGACCATGCGGCAGTACGTGGCGCAGTACGCGCCAAGCGTCCAGTCGTTCTGTCGGATCGTCATCTCATTGAGGGCGTCGCGAGCGTTTTGCGCGTTCAGCGAACCGCCCCGGACCTCGTCCATCAATCCGCGGATCTTCTCGAGTTCGCCGCGCAGGTGATCGTGCACGTCAATGAGATGTGAGCCAACGGCACGTCCGGTGTCGGAATAGACGACGTCCGGTGGCGACTCGGGCCTCCTCGGCCGGGTCGATTCGTCCCACAGCGGGCTCTTACTCAGACGTTCTCCGCTGTCCGGCGTGGGAAAGACGCCCAAGCGTTCGTACTGCGAGGTTGCTCGCTGACGCGCGACGTCGTCGCGTTGTCCAGTGACCTCGACGTTGACCCGGCTGGGCTCGCTTGACGCGTCATTGGAGAGATCGCGAGCGTCGACGTCACGCTCAGCGCTGAGCGTTGGTCTCTTCAGTTCGACGGCGACGAACTCGCGCAACGCCGGGACCACCTCTTCGGCGAAGCGTTCAATCTCCTCGACGTCGTCGGAGCCAAGGATGAAGGTACTGATGCCGTCGGTGAGAGCGAGTTCGCCGAGTTGCTCGACCCACTGCGCTGTGGGACCTCGAAGAAATCCATGACTGGACGAGGTGAACTCACCGGACACGTTGAGCATTCGACGAATCTCGCGGGGATCTCTCCCGGCGGCGAGCGCCGCGTCATCGATGATCGCGTTCGCTCCGGCAATGTCGTCGGGTTGAATGTAACCGAGCGAAGGGAGCCATCCATCGGCGCCGCGCCCAGTGAGTGCGAGCATCGCCGGCTTGTACGCGCCCAACCAGATGGGGATGTCGTGAGCGGGACGTGGACCACGTTGAGCCCCGTGGACGTGATAGTGCTCGCCCTCGACGTGAAGGGCATCCTGAGCGCCGTCGTCCCACATGCCTCGGATCACCTCGATCGCCTCGTCCAGGGCCTTCACCGACTGCTTCGGCGTGAGTCGCTGGCCCCCCATGGCGACGATGCCGTCCCAGAACGCGCCAGCTCCGAGGCCGAGCGCCAGACGACCGTTGCTCAAGAGATCGAGGCTCGCCGCGCTTCGAGCGAGGACGGCGGGCGTGCGCAGGGGGAGGTTCGCGACGTTCGGCGCCGCGGTGATGCGCGTCGTCTGGGCGAGCACGAACGCGATCAGTGACCACGTGTCGAGGAACGTCGGTAGGTAGGGGTGGTCTTGAAAGGTCACGAGGTCGAGCCCCAGTTGTTCACTGGCCTGGGCGAGGGCGACGGCGAAGTGTGGCTGTTCGCTCGTTGGGGTGATGAAGGTACCGAAGAGCAGATCGTCGTGGTAGTGGGTCATCGGTGTTCCATTCGAGTGAGGCGTCGACGCGTCGAACGTGGTTGAAGCGGGCACTGGTGCTGCAGGTACCCTACTGTCGCCGCGTCGCGACGTTGTCGCCGGTCAGAGAGGCTGGTGGTCCTCGTAGCGAAGGCCCCGCTCTTGGAGCTTCTCTCGCAAGGCGAAGAGGTCGAGACTGAGCTCTCCAGAGGCCAATCGTGCTCGTTTGCCTCGCTCGTTCTCCTCGCGAACCTGACAGGCGGCGAGGACATCGAGCGCCTCTTCACGTTTGACGACGACGACGCCGTCTTCGTCGGCGACGACGACGTCGCCCGGTCGAACGTGGGCACCCGCGCAGACGATGGGAACCTGGACGTTCCCAGGGGACTCCTTCACCGTTCCTTGAGCGCTCACCGTCTTGGACCAGACCGGAAACTGCATCGACGTCAGCTCGCTGACGTCGCGAACGCCGGCGTCAATGACGAGTCCGCGCACACCGTGGGCCACGAGACTCGTAGCGATGAGCTCGCCGACGTAGCCGTCATCACAGGGACTCGTGGGCGCCACGATGAGAAAGTCGCCGGGGCGGGCCTGCTCGATAGCTAGATGGATCGAAGAGTTGTCACCGGGCGACACCTGACAGGTGAGCGCGTTGCCGCTGACGCGAACGGGCCGGAAGATCGGTCGGAGCCGTGGGGCAAAGAGCCCCGTCCGCTCCTGGGACTCGTGGATGGTGGCGACCCCGAACCCGCCGAGCGCGTCGACGACCGCGAGGTCGGTACGGGGTGTGTTGCGGACGACGAGGGCCATGGATTCCTCCGAAGGAAGGGGGCGACGTGGAAAGGATACTGGTCGGACCCGCTACGTAGGTTAGGGCTACCTCAAGGGAAGGATCGGGCGTCGCTACGTCGACGCGTTCAGGATGAAGCGCTCAACGGCGTTCGCGAAGCCGTTGTCGTCGTTCGACGTCGTCGTGTGCGTCGCCTTGGCCTTCACGTCGTCGGCGGCGTTGCCGACCGCGACGCTGAGGCCCGAACGTTCGAACATGAGCACGTCGTTCGACATGTCGCCGATGGTGGCGATCTGCGCGGCCTCAATGGAGAACGTCGCAGCGAGAAAGTCGACCACGCGTCCCTTGTTCGCGTCCTGGTGCGTGATGTCGATGTAGTAGGTCTGTGAGCTGGTCGCGGACACGTTGTGCGAGAACTCTTGGTTCAGTGCGTTCGTCGCCGCCTCGATCGTCGCCGGATCGTCACTCACGCCGACGATCTTGACGATGTCGCCGCGGACGCCGTCGAAGTCGTCAAGTTGTGTTGGCATGAACTGACAGACCGTGGCCTCGTGAGCGACGTGGGGCCCGTCGAGGTCGAGCACGAACCAGTCGGTGCCCTGATAGACCCACACCGACAGTCCATGGTCGCGCAGGACTTCAATGATGGGACCCACGACGTCGTCGAGAATGATGAGCTCTTGCATCGTGGCCAACGCCTCGTTCACGATGAGTCCGCCGTTGAAGCCGGCGAGCGGCGTGGTGAGCTTTAAGGGTTCGATGAGCATTCGAAGTCCGCGCGGCGGCCGTCCGCTGGTGACGGCGAACAGGATGCCGGCGTCACCCAAGTTCTTGACAGCCTCGATGGCCTCATCGGTGAGTTCCTTCTTCGACGTGACGAGCGTGCCGTCGACGTCGGAGAGCAGGAGTCGGATGCGGCCGCGGCTCACTCGGGCAGCGTCCAGCGGTTGGGCGCGACGACCTCGGCGATGGACTTGGGTCCCCACGATCCCTTGGGATACGTCTCGACGGGCGAGGGGTGTTCGAGTAACGGCGCCGCGACCGCCCACAGGCGTTCGATGCCGTCGGACCTCGTGAAGAGTGACTGGTTGCCCAGCATGACCTCGAGGAGAAGTCGTTCGTACGCCTCGAGGTTGTTCTTCTCTTGGAACGACTCGCGGTAGTGGAAGTGCATCCGCGCTTGGCCAAGGATCATCTCGGGCCCGGGCTGCTTCGCGAGGAAGTACGCGTGGATCGAACCGGGGTCCTTGAAGTCGATGATGATCTTGTTGGCGTCGGGGTGCTCGCCGTTCTTCTGGTCGGGGAAGATCTCCATGACGGGCTCGCGAAGCCCGATCGTGATCATCTGGCGACTCTCGGCGAGACACTTGCCGGTGCGCAAGTAGAACGGCACGCCCATCCAGCGCGCGTTGTCGACCCAGGCGCGCAGCGCGATGAAGGTCTCGGTCGTCGAGTCCGGCGCGACGCCCGGTTCGTCGAGGTAGCCCTCGTACTGACCGCGAAGCACCTCTGTCGGGTCGAGGACGCGAAGCGATTCGAAGACCTTGTCGATCTCGTTGCGCAATGGTCGCGCGGTGAGTGAGGTGGGTTGTTCCATGGCGAGGATGCCGAGCACTTGGAAGAGGTGCGTGACGACCATGTCGCGAAAGGCACCGGTGCCCTCGTAGAACGCGCCGCGACCTTCGATGGAGAGCGTCTCAGGGACGTCGATGATCACGTACTTCACGTGACTGCGTCGCCACAGTGGCTCGAAGAGTTCGTTCGCGAATCGCAGGGCCAAGATGTTGTCGATCGACTCCTTTCCCAAGAAGTGGTCGATGCGAAAGATCTGCGATTCGTCGAAGTACTCGGTGATCTCGGCGTCGAGCTTCACCGCGGACGCGAGGTCGACGCCGAAGGGCTTCTCGCAGATGATGCGCGCGTTCTTCTGCAGTCCCTTGGCCCCTAAGAGCGCGATGACGCCCTGCATGGCGTCAGGTGGGATGGCCAGGTGGTACAGACGGCGCACGTCGCCACCGATCTCTGCCTCAGCGATCGCGACGACGTTGGCGAGGCTGTTGGGTCCGTCGTCGGGGTCGACGGCGAAGGCCAGTCGCGCGGCGAAGTCGCTCCACTCCTTTCCCGAGGGCTTGTCGGAGGCGAACTCACAGATCGCGTCGAAGGCGTACTCGCGGAACTCCTCGATGGTCATCACCGATTGGGGTCGAGAGCACCCGATGATGCGGTAGTCGTCGGGCAGGAGACCCGCGACGGCGAGGTGATAAAGGCCGGGAAGGATCTTGCGTTTGGCGAGGTCGCCGCGGATGCCAAAGACCACGATGACGTGGTTGTCGGGACGAGGTCGTCCGTTGAGCTGGGGGGCCGTACTCACGTGGGTGATTCCTCTTTCTTCTGGTGTCGACGGTAGTGGCTTATGGTGTGACCGCCGCTCGATCGGCCAAGATGAGCGAAGAACCCGCCTTCACGCGACCGGCGGGGATCGACGGGTCCGCGTCCAACAGCTTCGCCAACGCCTCGCGCTTGTCGGCGCCGCTGATCAGCCAGAGCAGGTGGTCCGCTCGAGCGAGCGCCGGGTAGGTGAGGGTCATGCGGCGCGTGTCCTGGTACGGTCCGCTCAAGGCGACGAGCCGATCGGTGACGTCGAGGACGGGGTCGTTCGGGATGAGCGACGCGCAGTGGCCGTCGGGTCCGAGTCCGAGGTGAATGAGGTCGAAGCGCGCCGGGAGCTTCGCCGCGTACTGTCGACACGCCTCGTCGAGGTCCGGTTCCTCGACGCCCATGGGCTCGATCGGTGCCGAGGTCGTCGCGAGACTGTCGCGCAAGTGCTTGAAGTTTCGTAGGTCACTGTCGACGTCGACGACGCGTTCGTCGACTTGAAAGAAGATCGTGTGGTCCCAGCGGACGTCTTCATTGGCGAGGTCACGCATCATCAACCAGGGACTGGTCCCGCCACTCACCGCGAAGGCGAAAGGTGTGCGACGCGTGCGTACTCGTCGAGCGCGATCCGCGGCGTACTCGGCCGCGGCGGACGCGAGTGCGGCGTCGTCGTCGAAGACACGCAGCTCGTGATGCATTAGGAAGTCTTCTCCGCGTGACCGCCGAATCCAGCGCGCATGGCCGAGAGCACCTTGGCGGTGAACTCGCCGGCGCCGCGCGATTCGTAGCGCTGCCAGAGCGCGGCACTGATGACGGGCGCGGGCACGGACTCGTTGATCGCGGCCTCGACGGTCCAGCGGCCCTCGCCGGAGTCCGAGACCCGTCCGCTGAACTCCGAAAGGTCGGGTGAGCGCGTCAGCGCCTCCGCGGTGAGGTCCACCAACCACGAGCTGATGACCGAGCCGTGGCGCCACACTTCGGCGACCTCGGGCAGATCGAGGTCGTACGTGTAGTACTGCGCGTCTTTCACGGGCGACGTCTCGGCGTCCGCCGTGACGTCCTGTGTGCCGACGTTCGCGTGTTTGAGGATGCTGAGACCCTCCGCGATCGAGGCCATCATCCCGTACTCGATGCCGTTGTGGACCATCTTGACGAAGTGGCCCGCGCCGTTCGGTCCGCAGTGCAGGTACCCGTGCTGCGCGGTGCCCCCGCTGGCGCGACCCGGCGTGGGCGCGGTGCCGTCGTCGCCGGGCGCTATGGTCTGAAAGAGCGGGTCGAGGCGGCGGATCACCTCGTCCTCACCACCGATCATGAGGCTGTAGCCACGCTCGAGTCCCCAGACGCCGCCGCTGGTCCCGCAGTCCACGTAGTGCACGCCTCGTTCCTTCAGTTCGCCGGCGCGGTCCACGTCGTCTTGGTAGTACGAATTGCCGCCGTCGATGACCACGTCGTCGGGATCGAGCAACACCACGAGTGCTTCCAGGGTCTGGTGGGTGATCGCCGCGGGCAACATCAACCAGATCGCCCGCGGGGTCTCCAACTTGCTCACCAAATCCTCGAGGGACGTCGAACCCGTGACACGCTCACCGACGAGGGTCGCCACGGCGGTCTCATTGACGTCGTAGACCACGCACGAATGCCCGTCCTTCACGACACGGCGCACGATGTTAGAACCCATTCGGCCGAGCCCGACCATGCCGAGTTGCATTGGTTTAGTCGTCGTCATCGTTACGTCCATTCTGCTTGAGAGACCGGTAGTAGGTGATCAGAGCGTTCGTCGAGGAGTCGTGCGAAAGCGATCCGGGTGTCGACGTCGACAGTTCGGGGATGATCCCCGCCGCGAGCTGCTTGCCGAGTTCGACGCCCCACTGATCGAATGAGTCGATCTCCCAGAGGGCGCCCTGGACGAAGACGGAGTGTTCGTAGAGGGCGACGAGGAGTCCGAGGACCCTCGGGGACAGTTCGTTCGCGAGGAGGACGTTCGACGGACGGTTACCCTCCATCACGCGCTGCGCCAACGCGCGCGCGTCGGCGCCCTCGTCGCGCAACTCCTGCTCGGTCTTGCCAAAGGCCAGGGCCTGGGCTTGGGCGAAGACGTTCGACATCAAGATGTCGTGGTGGTCGCCCAGTGGATTGAGACTGTTGATGAAGCCGATGAAGTCGACCGGCACCACGGTCGTTCCTTGGTGGATCAACTGGTAGAAGCTGTGCTGTCCGTTCGTGCCGGGTTCACCCCAGTAGATCGGACCGGTGTCGTAGTCGACGCGGTCGCCGCCGCGCGTGACGTGCTTGCCGTTGGACTCCATGGTCAGTTGTTGGAGGTAGGCGGGCAGTCGGTGCAGGTACTGGTCGTAGGGCATGACGCCGACGCTCGAGAAGCCCATGAAATTGCGGTTCCAAACGGCAATGAGGCCGAGCAGCATCGGAAGGTTCTGCTCTAGTGGGGTCCGCGCGAAGTGCTCGTCCATGGCGTGAGAGCCGGCGAGCATCTCGTAGAAGTTCTCCGGCCCGATCGCGATCATGGTGGACAGGCCGATAGCGCTCTCCATCGAGTACCGACCGCCCACCCAATCCCAGAACTCGAACATGTTCGACACGTCGATGCCAAAGGCCGTCACCTTGGCCGCGTTCGTCGACACCGCGACGAAGTGCTTCGCGACGGCGGCCTCGTCGCCGAGGGTGTCGACGAGCCAGCGCCGCGCGGACGCGGCGTTCGTGAGTGTCTCGAGCGTGCCAAAGGTCTTCGAGGAGATGATGAAGAGCGTCTCTTGCGCGTCGAGGTCACGGACCGCTTCCACGAAGTCGGTGGCGTCGACGTTCGAGACGAAACGAAACGTCAGGTCACGCTGGGAGAAGTGGCGAAGTGCCTCGTAGGCCATCACTGGGCCGAGGTCGGACCCACCGATGCCGATATTGACGACGTTCTTTATCGGTCGGTCGGTGTGGCCACGCCACGCACCGCTTCGAACCCGATCGGAAAAGTTTGCCATGCGTTCGAGGACGTCGTGGACCTCCGCCACCACGTCGACGCCGTCGACGACGAGTGTTGCGCTCTTGGGCAGGCGCAGCGCGACGTGCAGGACGGCTCGATCTTCCGACGTGTTGACGTGTTGACCGGCGAACATGGCGTCACGTCGTTCTTCAACGCCTGATTCGCGCGCCAAGCGGGCGAGGAGCTCAATCGTCTCGTCCGTGATGAGGTTCTTCGAGTAGTCGAAATAGAGCCCCTCGACTTCGAGGTGCAGACGATCGCCCCGTGACGGATCGTCTCGAAAGAGTTCTCGAAGATGACGCGTCTTCATCGCGCGGCCATGCGCCGTGAGCGCGTTCCAGGCCGGACGTTGGGTTAGGGGTTCGCTCGTCATCGTGTCGTGATCTTCTTCATAAAACTAGCGCGAGGGTCAATCACGCACGTCTGGAACGGCGACGACGCGAGACGTCACTCATTGGTCACGAGACCGCTTTCGAGCCCGCGTCGCCGCGTCAAGGAACGGCTGTGATCGCGGTCAAGGTCACCTGTTCTCCCGCCCCTCGTAACGACGTCGTCTCATGAGAGGTGCGCGAGTTCGCGCACGAGAGGCAGGCTCGCTCGACGAGAGCGACATCGAGGATGCTCTGGCGGCCCAAAAGGTAGACTGGCACGTGACCGCATCGAATCCTCCCGCTCGCCGAGCCCCTCGAGACCGAAAAGCTCCCCCGAGCGCTCGACCGTCGTCGAGTTCGCGAACATCCGCACGCGGAGCGAAAACCTCCTCGGGCCAGGCCAAAGCGTCCTCACCCCGGGGTGAGCGCGCGTCAAAGCCAGTTCGCCGCGAGGGGCCACGCCGCGACGACCCTCGAGCCGGTCAGTCGAAGGCACCGTACGAGCGCTCCGCGAAGAGCGCCGACGGACGAGCGACCTCACGCCCGACGTCCGGTTCGAAACGTCCTTCGCGCTCCGATGGTCCTTCGAAGGGTCCACGAGACGGCGAACGTCGAAACCCTCGCGAGTCTCGTCCCTATCGCCAAGCGAGCGACGACGCGACGTCACGGCGCCCGTTGACGAGAGGTCCCTCGTCACGGGTGGCCTCACCGCGCGCCGCGCGCGACGACGAGGCTCGCACCTCGAGAGAGCCTCGCACCTACCGCAAGGCAGGCGACGACTCGACACGACGCTCCTCCGCGCGAGGCGCGTCGCCTCGCTCTGGGGCACCGGCGAAGTACGGGCGCGCTCGAACGCCCGCGCCGCTCACGCCCGAACAGCGAAAGCGTCAAGAGGCCGGTGAGCGCGCCCGCGACAAGGGATGGGGGAGCGTCGCTCGCAAGGGCGCGATCAACCTCAACAGCACGGGACAGGAGCTCGGTGACGCGAAGAGTCGCACCCGAACGCCCGACCCGTTGGGAGCGTGGGAGTCGGTCGAGAAGCCCGCGGCGCGCAGCGCGGCACCCGCCAAGACGAAGAACCGCGCCAAGTACGCTCTGCCCGGTGACGTGGCCGCCGACATTCGCAAGGCCTTCATCGGCACGGCGTACATGCGCGAGAAGATGGTCATCACGCTGACGCGTGCCGCTGAGGCGTACGACCGTCATCGCTACGAAGAGGCGCTGCGTCTCGGCCGCGTCGTCGCCGACGCGACACCCGGCGTCGCGGCGGTGCGTGAACTGACCGGTCTCGGGGCCTACCGTGCCGAACGTTGGGCCATGGCCAAGATTCACCTTCGGGCGTACTTCACCATCACCGGTGACCCCGAGCACCTCCCGCTCGTCATGGACGCCGACCGGGCCAATCACCGCTACCGAGCGGTGGAGAAAACGTTCGAAGAACTCCAGGAAAGCGAGCCCACGGCGGAAGTGCTCGCCGAGGGTCGCATCGTGCAAGCGGCGACCTGGGCCGATCAGCGCCGTTACGACGAGGCGATCGAACTACTGACGCGCGCGGGCGCCGCGAAGAATCTGCGCAACCCCTCGTATCGCCACGTGCGTCTCTGGTATACCTTGGCCGACGTCTACGACCGCGCGGGTGACACGACGTCGGCGCGCGAGCTGTTCTCGCGGGTCGTCATCGCCGAGCCCGACGCCTACGACGCCGTGGACCGACTCAGCGACCTTGGTTCCAGCGTGCCGCGAAAGAATCGCAAGCGTCGCGTCACGCCGACGTCGAAGAAGAAGGTCGACTAACCCATCGCCGCAACAGCGGCGTTGATCGCGATGATCGGACCTCGCGTGTCACCGACGAGTCCGACCTGCATCTTGTTCATCATGTAGGCGACCGTCAGTTGGAGGTCTTGATCCATGATGACGAACGAACCGCCGAAACCTCCCCAGTAACACGTCTTGGGGCCGACGTGGACGGCGCTGCTCGCGAGACCGTAGCCGAGACCGAAATTGACGTCGAAGTCGAGTACCTGATCGACGCCGCTCGTCTGTACGTGAAACACCCGATCGCCCGTCGTCTCGTTGAAGAATCGGTGGCCCCTCGCGTGCCCATTGTTCGCGATGATCTGTTGGACGAGGGCGACGGAGTGGGCGTTGCCGTGACCGTTCACGGCGGGAATCTCGGCCGCTCGCCACCAACGATGGCGAGGGGCGTCGGGTTGGAGAACGGGCGACGTCAGCGTACGATGGCGAATCGTGTCACGCGCTAACGGCACGTGCTCGATCACTGAGGGTGGGATCACCACGCTGACGCGGTGCTCCTCGGATTCCGGCAGACCAATGAAAAAGTCAGCACCGAGGACGTCAGCGACCTCACTCTTGAAGAACTGTCCGATCGTCGTGCCGGTGATACGCCGGACGACCTCGCCAATCAAGAAGCCTTGCGTGGCGGCGTGATAGCCCGAGCGCGACCGGTCGTCCCACCAGGGTGCCTGAGCGGCGAGGTCCTCAACACAGAGGTCCCAGTTGGCGAGGTCCTCCGCGTGAATGGCCTTACTCCATCCGGGAAGGCCCGCCGTGTGGTTCATGAGGTGGCGGACTTCGACGGCGCCCTTGCCCTTGGCGGCGAACTCCGGCCAGTACGTCGCGACCGGGACGTCGAAGTCCAGTTCACCTCGGTCACAGAGCATCAACGCGACGAGGAAGGTCATGGTCTTCGTCGTCGACCAGACGTTCACGAGCGTGTCGCGGTCCCACGCGACGGTCTTGGCGGCGTCGCGGTAGCCACCCCAGAGATCACACACCAACTCCTCGTGATGAAAGACCGCGATGGACGCGCCGACGTCGTCGCCGTTCGCGAGGCTCGATTCGAAATGCTCTCGAAGGACGTCGAACTTCTCGATCGTCGTTCCTTGAACGAGTGCCATGTCACCCCACCTGGTAGCCGTCAGCAAACCCTAGAGCGTCGGCTCCTCACGACGAGCGCGTCAGCCGCAGCGCACCCTCAAAGACACGTGAAGGCCTCTCGGCATCACCTTGTAACATCGGGCGATGGACATTGCCGCACTTCTTGGTGACGAAGCCTCGTCGCTACTCGATCACCGGGCCACCGCGTTTCCGAAGGAACTCCTCCACGTTCCCGGTCCAACCTTCCTCGACGACGTCTTCACGTGGAGTGACCGATCACCGACGGTGTTGCGCAATCTCGGCACCCTCTACAACCACGGTCGACTGGGCGGGACGGGCTACGTCTCGATCCTGCCGGTGGATCAAGGCATCGAACACTCCGCCGCGGCCAGTTTCGCGCCGAACCCCGAGTACTTCGACCCCGCGCGGCTCTGCGACCTCGCTATCGCGAGCGACTGCAACGCCATCGCCACGACGCTCGGCAACCTCGGCATCGTGTCGCGACGCTACGTACACCGCATTCCCTTCATCGTCAAGATCAACCACAACGACCTCTTGCGCTACCCCAACACCTTCGACCAACAGCTCTTCGCCTCCGTGCAGCAAGCGTCGGACCTCGGCGCCGTCGGCGTCGGCGCCACCGTCTACTTTGGCTCGGAGGGCTCGATCCACCAGATCGAAGAAGTGCGCGCCGCGTTCGCCGAGGCGCATCGCCTGGGCCTGTTCACCGTGCTCTGGTGCTACCTGCGCAACGACGCGTTCGTCAAGGACGGGGTCGACTATCACCTCAGTGCCGACCTCACGGGCCAGGCGAACCACCTCGGCGTGACGTTCGAAGCGGACATCATCAAACAGAAGCAGCCCGTCAACAACGGTGGCTACAACGCGGTCAAGTTCGGCAAGACCGACCCCCGCGTCTACTCCGAGCTCACGACCGACAATCCCATCGACCTCACGCGTTGGCAGGTCGTCAACTGCTACGCCGGGCGTATCGGGCTCATCAACTCGGGGGGAGAGGCAAAGGGTTCTGACGACCTCGCCGGAGCCGTTCGCACCGCGGTCATCAACAAGCGCGCCGGTGGTCAGGGCCTGATCCTTGGTCGAAAGGCCTTCCAGCGTCCCCTCGACGACGGCGCAGCGCTCGTACACGCCGTCCAAGACGTCTTCTTGGACACGTCCATCACCGTCGCCTAGCTATACGCTCTCATCGTGACTGAGGGTGAGGGTGACGCGGGGTGGCTCACGTGGCCCAACGCCATCACGTTGCTGCGACTCGCGCTCTTACCCGTCTTCTTCTGGTTGCTCTTCGGGACCAATCACCGCGCCGTCGCGGCGTGGCTCCTCGCTTCACTCGGGGCGACGGACTGGATCGACGGCTTCGTCGCCCGACGGTGGCATCAAGTGTCGAACGTCGGCAAGGTCCTCGACCCGACGGCGGACCGACTCCTTGTCATCGGGGGACTGATCGCCGTCGCGGCGGCGAGCGGGGTGCCGTGGTGGTTCGCCCTCACCACCTTGACGCGTGAACTGATCGTCTCCGTCCTCACCCTCGTGCTCGCGGCGCTCGGCGCCGCTCGCATCAACGTGTTGTGGTGGGGCAAAGTCTCGACGTTCGCCCTGATGACGAGCTTTCCACTTTTCCTGCTGACGACGAATCCCCATCACGCGCCACTGCAACCCTGGCAACACGACGCCCGCGACGCGTGTTGGGCCATCGCCCTCATGGGCCTCACGCTCTCGTGGCTCGTGCTCTTCGGCTACGTACGGCCCGCCTTGCGGGCGCTGCGCACGGGGCGACAAGGCCGACGAATCTTGTAAGTTGTCTCGCATGCAGATACCCAGCGAACTTCGTTACTCCAGAGATCACGAGTGGGCCCTACGTGAGGGCGACGACGTGCGCGTCGGCATCACCGACTACGCACAAGACGCGCTTGGCGACGTCGTGTTCGTGGACCTGCCCAAGGTTGGCGCTTCTGTTGAGAAGGGTGGCGCCATCGGTGAAGTCGAGTCGACGAAGTCCGTCTCGGAGATCTACGCGCCCGTCGCGGGGACCATCAAGGCAGTGAACGAAGCACTCACCACTTCACCGGAGTTCGTCAACAGCGACCCCTACGGCACAGGGTGGATCTGCGAGATTACGACGACGTCTAACAGCGACTTTGAGGCGCTCCTTGACGCGTCCGGTTACGAGGCGTTGACCACAAGTTAGCCCCGACGGCGAATTCGAAAGTTCACTAGTGTGAAACTCGTGAACTGCCGTCGATGTGGAGAGATTCTCAACGCCAACGCGAACTTTTGCTGGTCGTGCGGTGCTCCCCAACACGAGGCCACGTCACCTGAGACGATCGCTGTTCCCGTCGTGAGCACGCCCGACGCGATGCACCCCGACGCCAACAGAGGTCCACTCGGTGATCACCGTGACGAGTTGGTGATTGCCGCGGGTCCACAGGCCGGCACGAGGATCGAGTTGACGAAGGACGTCACGACCGTCGGACGACACGAGGCGAGCGACCTCTTGCTCGACGACGTCTCGGTCTCTCGTCATCACGCCGTGTTCACGCGCACCGCGAGCGGTCGGGTGACGCTGCGTGACCTCAACTCATTGAATGGCACCTACGTGAACGGAAAGCGCGTCGAAGAGACGACGTTGCACTCCGCCGATGAGGTCCAAATTGGCAAGTTCAAGTTGGTGTTCTGGGAGGCGACACGATGAGCGTCAATCAGGGTTTTATGCGCATTGGCGAGGTCCACGCGCAGCTTCGAAAGCTCTTTCCCGAGGTGGAGCTGTCGAAGATCCGCTACTACGAAGACAAAGGATTGGTCCAGCCCAGTCGCAGTCGTAAGGGTTATCGCCTCTACTCCGAGCGCGACGTCGAGTGCCTCCGCGAGGCGATTCGCCTCGCGCAAGAAGAGTTCGTCCCGCTTCGCGTCGTGCGCCTGCGGCTCATCGAACAGGGTCTGTTGGTGCCGCCGACCGTGACGTCATCGACTCGTCAGATCGCGCGCGAAGCGGCGCCGAGCGCCGTGTCCGTCCCCGCGCCCGCGCCGACCGCGCGACCCGTACTCAGCGTCGTCAGTGATGAGGGCGCGGAGTCCTCCGCACCGGTGAAGGAGTACTTCAGCACGAGTGAACTCCTCGCCACGACCGGACTCGAACCAGACGAGTTCAACCAACTGCAATCGATGGGTCTCGTCACCCCGGTCGTGGTCGACGGCGAGACGCTCTACAGCGCGCTCGACGTCCGCGTCGCCGCGCACGCTCGCGCCCTCCTCAGTCGTGGCGTGGACTCGCGTCTGCTCGGCTCGCTCCGTCGGGTCGCGGAACGCGAAGTGGGCGTGGTCGACGACCTGACGTCACCCCTGCGACAGGGCGGCCAAGAGCTGTCGCGCGACGAGGTCCGCGTCATCACCACCGACGTCGCACGAGAAGTGGCCGCACTTCGCGGCGTTCTCGTGGAGCGCGAGCTGCTGATCTACCTTCGCGACTAGACGACCGCACGGTAGGTGGTCGGGTCTAGGCTGGAACCATGATTGAGGTGGTTCTCCGCGCCGTTCGCGTTGACGTGGGTACCTCGACGCCGCTGCTTCTTCTAGAGGAAGTCGCCGGCGAACGAGTGTTGCCGATCTTCATCGGCGCGCCCGAAGCCGCCGCGATCGCCTACGCGCTCCAAGGTGTCGAGTCACCGCGTCCGATGTCGCACGACCTGCTCGGTCACGTCATCAGCGCACTCGGCGCGAAGCTCTTCGCCGTCGAGATCACCGAACTCTCGGACAACACGTTCTTCGCCAGTCTTCGACTCGTGCGCAGTGGTCAAGAGATCACCGTCAGCTCACGGCCGAGCGACGCCGTCGCCCTCGCGCTGCGCGTCGGCGCGCCCATCCTCGTCAGTGATGACCTCATGGCCAGCGAAGGCAAAGTGATGCAACTCACCTACGACGAAGATGATGAGGAGTACGTCGAACTCGACACGCCCGACGAGGCCGATCTCGTCGAGCAGCTGCGCGCGTTCCTCGACAACGTACGTCCCGAGGACTTTGGCACGTGAGACGAGGGCTCATTTCGGTGGCCATATTCATCGCGTTCATTGCCATTTACACCCTTGGCAGACACGGTTTCGGCACGACAACCACAACCACCACCACGACCACCACGACGGTCGCTTCCACGACGACGACGGTGGCGAACACCGCGTGCAGCGCGAGCGACTTCTCCGGCGCGTATAACGAAGGTCAAGGCGCGGCCGGCACCATCGAGGCGAGCGTCACCTTGACGAAGTCGACTGCGGGATCGTGCACGTTGAAGGGCTGGCCCCTCATGACCCTCCAGGACCGACTCGGCGCGGTGTTAAAGACCACGCTGGTCGACGTTCCCTCGTCCGCTGATCGCCAC
Source organism: Acidimicrobiales bacterium (assembly GCA_035949355.1). Lineage (GTDB taxonomy): Bacteria > Actinomycetota > Acidimicrobiia > Acidimicrobiales > RAAP-2 > RAAP-2. Next base: position 4,828 of record DASZIH010000096.1, on the reverse strand, counting down.
CAGTTCAGTGGGAGCCAAGCCAATCACGCGCCGACGACGCTCACGCTGAACCAAAATTCGACGACGACGTTCTCCTTGGCGTACTCGGACGTCCCCACCGGGGCGACGGCCTGTGAGAGCGCGGTCACGCTCAGCGTCCAGTTCGTCGCCAACGGACCCGTCATCAACGTGACGCCCCAGTATCCGGTGCAGCCGTGCAACGAGGGCCAGATCTGGGTGAGTCCGTTCTATTAGATCGTCACGGCGCGGCGGCGTTGACGTCAACCAGTATCCGACCCCGGGTCGCGCCGTCTCTCACGTCGTCGAGCGCCTGGGGCAGTTCGTAGAGAGAGATGACGCGATCCACGAACGACGAGAATTCCACGGTTGAGGCGATCTCGCCGAGGGCCTGCCAGACTCGAACGCGCGTCGCGGCGGGCGCCTCAACCGCGTCGATGCCGATGAGCGTCACGGCGCGCGTGATGAAGGGGTACACGGTCGTGTCGAGTTCGGCACTCGCGACGAGTCCGCTCGCCGCGACGCTCGCGCCGTAGCGCAGCGAGCGAAGTATCTGTTGCAGGGTCGAGCCGCCGACGCAGTCGATGGCGCCGTCCCAGCGCTCCGTGCCGAGGACTCGATCGAGACGGTCGCTGATCTCGTCGCGAGCGATGACACGCGCCGCGCCACGTTCGCGAAGCCAGTCCGCCGATTGAGGAGAGCCCGTCGACGCGGTCGGCTGGTAGCCCTTTTGCGCGAGGTAGGTGACGGCCTGGGAACCCACGCCGCCCGTCGCGCCGGTGACGAGTACCTGCGCGCCAGGGGAGAGGCCGCGATCCTCGAGGGCGAGCACACTCGCCATGGCCGTGAATCCCGCGGTTCCGATGATCATCGCGTCGAACGTCGAAAGGGTCTCGGGCAAGTGCGAAAGATAGCGAGATGGTGCGTACACTTGCGTCGCGAATCCTCCGTCGCGACCCACGCCCAGCTGCCCGCCGTGCACGGCCACGCGGTCGCCCTCGGCGACGTTCTCGTCGTGCGACACGATGACGGTGCCCGCCGCGTCGACGCCACCAACGAGTGAACTGACGCGTCGCACTCGGCTCGGGGCGGCTGCCACCATGGCGTCTTTGAAGTTGACGCTGGAGTACTCGACGCGCACGAGAACGTCGTTGGGATCGTCTGACGTCGCTGACCGGTCACCGACGTCACAGATCAGTTGGTCGTCGATTTCACTGACCACGAACGCCTTCACGCCTCCAGATTAGGCATCGCCCTGTCAATCTTGGTGAAGGCAATACCATTCCCGGTGTGACTCGAATCGTGTTGAACGGCCACCCCACGTGGGCCCTCCTACCCAAGCGCAAGGGAAAGACCGTCGTCTTCTTGCACGGGGGCCTCAGCAGTAGTGCGTCGCTCCTTCGAGTACTCGGGCCACCGCTGTCGAAGCGGTTCGTGTTGGCGGCGTTCGATCGCCGAGGTCACGGCCGAACGCCCGATACCGACGAACCCTTCTCCGTCGACGCAATGGCTGACGAGACGATCGCGTTTCTCTCGTCGCTCGGGCGAAGGGTCAATCTGGTCGGTCACTCGGACGGTGCCAACGTGGCGCTGCTCGTCGCGATCCGACGACCTGACTTGTTGCAACGCGTCGTCGCCGCCGGCGCGAACTATCACCACGACGGCCTCGTGGCAATGGAGGACTTCACGCCCGAGAGCGACGGCTTCGCCGAGTTCGCGCGAAAGTACGCCAAGCAGTCGCCAGACGGCATCGAACACGCCGCCGTGGTCCTTCGTAAGTTCACGCAGATGGCGCACACCCAGCCGACGATGACGACGGCCCAACTCGCTGGGATCACGGTGCCGGTCCTCGTACTCGTGGGCGACGACGACGTGGCGCGACTCGATCACACCGTTTCGCTCTACGAGTCGATTCGCCAGTCTCAGCTCGCGGTCGTGCCCGGCGCGTCACACGCCGTTCTGAAGGAACACACCAAGGAGTGCGCTCGGCTCATCGAACGCTTCTTGCTCGGGCCGGTGCCGCCCAAGACGAAGTATCCACTCCGCCGTGCCGATGACGGCGTCTCTCACTAACTTGGTCACCGTGTCGCGTCGGGTGTTCACTACACTTGACGTCATGTTGGCGCGTCTTTGGAACGTGCGCGATCACTTCATGATCTGGTGGACGTCGCTCGGCACTCTCACCGGAGACGGTCTCCTCTACCTCGTCGCCGGCGCGTTCGCCCTCACGCTGGGATTGACGTCGAGCCAACCGGCGCAGTGGCAGTGGGGCTACCTGAGCGTCGGTCCCTATCTGTTGATCGCGACCGTCGCGTTGGTGCTGGGCCGGCGTGCGCTGCGCCGTGAGCACCTCGTGCGCGTCGTCTTGTTGGGAACCGTCATGGTCGGGGTGGTGTTCATTCCGCTCGGACTCGAAACGCAGTGGCGCCAAGCGCAGCCCGAGGTCGGGGTCATCGAACGATCGGGCGCACTGCTGAGCAAGGGTCTCGATCCCTACCGGGCCTATCAAAAGAACGGTGAGATCGTCAACGAGATCAAGGGGCTTCCGGCCTTCGAGTCGTTCTTCCCGTACTTTCCGCTGATGGGCGTCTTCGGACTTCCGTCCGCCGACACGAAACAGAGCAAGGGACTCACCGACGCGCGCATCATCATGACGCTCATGACGCTCATCGCGAGTGGCTTGGCGCTCGCGCTCCTTCGTCTCTCACGATCGCAAAAATTGCGCGTGGCCCAAGTCCTCATCGCGCTACCGACCGGCGCGCTGTTCCTGGCGACGGGTGGCGATGACATGCCCATCCTCGCGTTACTGCTGCTGGGGGTCGCGGCGCTGCAGCGGCGACAGACGAACTTGGCCGGCATCAGCTTCGGTCTCGCGGCGGCGATGAAGTTGACGGCGTGGCCCCTTGCGGCCGGTGCCTTGTTGGTCGCTCGAAATCCCGAAGGTCGAAGCACGTGGCGACGACTGCTCACGTGGATCGGCGCCATCGTGCTCGTGACGACGGTTCCCTTCGTCCTGAAAGCGCCCGCGGCCTTCATGTCGAACGTCTTCGCGTTCCCACTCGGTCTCGCGGGCGTCTCGTCGCCGGCGGCCAGCGCGCTTCCTGGTCATATCTTGACGACGTGGGTCCCAGTACTCGGGCACATCCTCGCGCCCGTGACGCTCTTGATTGGCGGGTACTTCGTCACGAAGTACGTGAAGGCCCACTGGCCGCTCACCCTCTCACAACTCCTCGGCATCTTGTGCGTCGTCTTCACCGTGATGATGTGCGTGGCGACCGCGACGCGCGCGGGTTACGTGATCTATCCGCTCAACTTCGCCCTCTGGGCCGCCGTCACGCAAGAGAAGAGGGTTGAGGCGCCGGTACTCGTGGCGCAGGGGACCTAGACCGTTTCAGAGTTCTGATAGATCTGAAACGTCCACTCGACGGATGAAGCAGTGGTCTTCGTGACGGTGACGCCGACCTCCCAGTAGAAGCCGTCACTGCCCGCCTTTTGAAAGAGCGACTGGGCGTCACCGTTACTCGCGCCCTTCGAGAAGAGATTCCAGCCACGCGCTTCGAGTTGCGCGTTGAAAAAACCAATGAGTGACGACGAGCTCGCGTGGGTGGTCGTCATGGGCTGCGTGCAGTCGAAGTCGCCCGCGCCGAGGTTCGGCGTCGTGGCGCCCGGACGCGCCACCGTGTGGACGGGCACGAGGAACGCGTCGTCGATATTGGAGGGGACTTCCTGGCCCTGGCGACAGTAGGTAAGGGCAGGGTTCGGCGAGAGGTCGCGCTTCAGCCCTCCGACGACGACGGGCGTCTTCGCGGCGGACAACTTGGTGACACCCTGATTCGCCACGAGGTTGATCACCATGAAGACCACCAACATCACGACCGCGACGCCGAGCACCGCCGCCGCCGGCCACAGACTGGTGGTGGTCGTTAAAGGGGCCTTCGGCTCGTCACTCACTCACCCCATCCTAAATGGTCGATAGGTCCACGCCCTTCGCCGAGTCGCCACGACGACGCACTCGTGAGGGCCGCGAGGACGAACGACTTGGCGTCACGCGTGGCGTCGGGAACGTCACGACCGAGTCCGAGTCCTGCGGCGATGGCGGAAGAGAGAGAACATCCCGTCCCGTGGTCGTTGCGCGTGTCGACGCGCGGACCGTCGAAGACGACGAGACCGTCGAGACTCACCAAGAGGTCGGGTGCGCGTTCGCCGTCAGAGGCGTTGGCGACGTGTCCACCCTTCACGAGGACGTAGCGAGGTCCGAGGCCGAGAAGGGTTCGCGCGAGGGTGGCGACGTCGTCAAGGTCCGACACGTCACCCACGTCAACGCCACAGAGCACCGCGGCCTCGCGAAGGTTGGGCGTTACGACCTCCGCCATGGGGAACAGCGCGTGTCGGTACGCCTCGACGCCTCCGTCGGCCATCAAGACGTGACCGCTCGTCGAGACCAGGACGGGATCGACGACGAGGTGGGGGAGGAGTCCTTCACGCGCGAGCTGCGCCACGCGTTCGACGGTGCTCGCCTGGGCGAGCATGCCCGTCTTCGTAGCGGCGACCTCGAAGTCGGACGTCACCGAACGCACTTGCGCTTCGACGAGGCCGGGATCGAGCGTCTGCACGCGACTCACGCCGAGGGTGTTCTGGGCGGTGATCGCGGTGAGTGCCGTCGTTGCGTGCACGCCAAAGGCACTGAAGCTTCTGATGTCGGCCTGGATGCCGGCACCTCCGCCCGAGTCCGATCCGGCGATCGACAGAACGGTGATCGGTTGCACGCTCCAACCCTAGTTATCGACGTTGGTTAGTACGCTGGGAGCGTGCAAGAGGTCTTCGAAGTCGG
>DASZIH010000095.1:0-20750 GCA_035949355.1 Acidimicrobiales bacterium | reverse complement strand
GGGCATTCTCGCGTTCGGCGTAGAACTCCAGCAGCACGTGGGTCTCGCGGCGTGGATGACGTTGATGCTCGGACTCGTGCCCTTCGTCGTGGTGGTGGCGTCGTTCAAGAATTCGCACAGTGTCTGGAAGATCGGTGTCTTCGACATCTTTTGCGGCACGATCTCTCTCGCGGGTTTGGCCTTCTGGGCGTTCGTCAACGAACCGACGATCGCGCTGATATCTTTCGTCTGCGCGGACCAGGTGGCGGCGCTGCCCACCGTTCGAAAGTCATGGCTCGCACCGAGTACGGAGTCACCGTGGGCCTTCGTTATGGGTTGTCTTAACTGCGTCATCACGATTCTGACCCTCAAAGTGTTCACCACCGAGGGTGCGCTCTTCCCCGGATGTATCGTCGTGACCGACTTCGTTCTTGCGGTCATGATCATGGCGAGGGTGGGACCGCGCTTCCGCGGTGAAACGGTCGTGAGGTCACCGGTTACGTCCTAGGCGCCATGAGGGCGATCAAGGGGTGGACTCGAAGCGACGAGGGCGTTACCGTGGCGACGTGGCCGTGTTGTTGCCTTTCCACCTCCATCTCGCCGTCGTTCTCGTCATTGTGGTCGCGGGAGTCGTCCATCAGTTTCTTGTGACGTCGCCGCGCCAACGCGCGTTGGCCCGCTACGCGTTGCTCTCGTTGTTGGTGGTGACGATCTGGCCCGTCGGCGACGTGGCGGCGAAGATCTCGCTCAGTGTCGCCACCGCGCAGCGCCTGGTCATCATGTTGCTGGTGGCGCCGCTGTTGCTTCTGAGTCTTCCGACCGGCGTGTTGGCGCGCCTCACCCGTCCGACACCGGTGGATTTCGTCGTTCGAAGACTTGCGCACCCCGGTCTCGCGCTCGTGGTCGTCACACTCGTCGGCACGGCGACGCTCATCACGCCCGTCGTCGACTGGGGCGCTCGATCCGAAGTCGCGCGCGATCTCATCTTGGTCGTGGTTCTCGGCGTCGGGCTGCTGCTGTGGGTTCCCGCCCTCGCCGTGCTACCGGGGACGCGGCGACTTTCACCGATGGCGCGAGCGGGCTACGTGTTCGGCTCCGCGATCGTGGTGACGAGTCTCTCGTTCGTGTGGATCTTCGCGCGTCACCCGTTGTACCCCGACCTCCAGGGTCAGCAAGCCCTGTTGCATATGTCGCCACTCTTCGATCAGCAGTTGGCCGGCTTCGTCGCCAAATTCGGGTGCTACTTGCCGATGGGGTGGGTGGCGTTTTTCATCTTCGCCCACGCGGAGGACAAGGGAGTCCCGGTCGAAGAGACGCCGCTCTACTGGGCCGACGTCGAGCGAGAGCTCCTCAGGCTCGATCGTCAGCGGGCGCGCGCACTCGCGAGGCACCGCCCTAGTCCTTGACGTCTTTGGTAGAATGAACACTCCGCGGGGATGTAGCTCAGTTGGTAGAGCGCGGGCTTTGCAAGCCTGAGGTCGTGGGTTCGATCCCCATCGTCTCCACTCTCGGTCGGCACTTCGGATCTCAGCGGGGTGCGGTGCTCGCGACCGCGAGCGCCTGACACGACACCGGCGACTCGGTGTTCCACGCATCCCGGTTCAGGGGGGCCATTCCCGAGGGCCCGCAAGGCGTGTGCCAGTCTCTGACCCTCGAGGGCAAGCCCGTGCGACCATTTTTAGTGTCAGTTTAGGTTGACAAATGAAGAATGTCAGTTTATACTGACATTCATGGACTTCGAAGATCTCAGCGGGAATCTCTCGTCGGATGACCCCGCGGTTGGTCTACGCGCCTCGTTGGCGCTCCATCGCCTGGCTGAGAGGGTCGAAGCGAAGCACGTCGCGCGGGCCCGGGACAAGGGCTGGTCGTGGCAGCAGATCGGAGACGCCCTGGGCGTCACCCGCCAATCCGTGCACACCAAGTACAACAAGGAGTCATCATGACCACCGAATCCGTTGCGCCAGGGACGCTTCACGTCTGGGCCATGTATATGCGGGCCAGTGAAGAGGCGCGTCGCCGAGGTGATCGGCGAACGGGCACCGATCACCTCCTGCTTTCCTTGTTCGAGGATCCCTCGATCGACGTCGTGTTGGGCGTGAGCCTGCAGCAAGCCCGCCAGGCCCTCGAGTCGCTCGATCAGGACGCGATGGTCGCCCTGGGTCTGGGGTCCGGCACCGACGCTCCACCGCTGGCGATGCGTACCGTGCCGAAGAAGCCGAGGATCAGAGACATCGCACAAAAAGATCGTCTCCGCATGACGCCCGCGGCAAAGAAAGTGCTTGAGGATGCGGTCAGGCCCAGTCGCCACAAGTCCCAGGTCACCGCCCAGCAGGTACTGGCCCAGATCCTCACTCTCCGGCCACCCGATCCTGCGGCGGCGCTGCTGGGGGCCCTCGGCGTGAACACGTCCGAGGTTCGTCGCCGATTGGAGGCGGACACGCCCGACAGCTGAGTCCTCAGTGACGTGCCCGACTTCGAACGAAGGCGTCCTCACGGGTCCGTCATCGGATGACAACGATCACGAAGACGGTGGTGGCCGGGCCGACTCGCCCCGCTGAAACCTGTCGTGCCTCGTGGTCATTGACCCCGGTGGGCCGTCACTACTTAGCGGACGTTCCCTCGTAGTGCTCGCGCCAGATCAGTCGATAGATACGGGTCTTGCGCGGTATCGTGCGCAGTCCCGGAATGAAGGGCACGAGGAGCAGGAGGACTGACAACGCCATCATGAGACCCCACACGAGGACGTCGGCGTTGGAACTGGTGCTGAAGGGCGCGACCTGATACCAGAAGGTGTACAACCACAGCCACGCCTGGCCGGGGTAGTTGCCCGTCTCGTTCATCATGCCCCACTGGCTGCCCATGAGGTGTTGGTGCTGGGCCAGGCCCGCCAGGTAACTGCCGTCGGCCAAGAACAAGAGCGGCAACGTGAAGTCCGTCGTGTAGAACCCGGACTGCGTGACGAGCGCCTGGTCGAGCGCACCCGTTCTCGCCATCGAGGTGAGGTCGTTGATGAAGAGTGGCACCGGGCCAGCGTTCGTCGCGTTGACGTTGACCTGACCCTTAGAGAACGTGATGTGGGCCGACGCCTTCGTGTAGCTCGCGAGCCAACCGGCGCGCGTACTTGATGACGCGCTCGACCACTTTTTCAAGTCCGAGGTCAAGAGTGGCTGGTCGGGGAGTGACTTCAACGGATTGATGACGAAGTCGCGGGCGGTGTTGATCGGGATGCGCGCGCCCACCCATTTGGCGAGCTCGAGCGGGCCGAGCTTTTGTCCGACCGCGGCCGTGTTGTACGGCGCGCCGTACTGCGCCGAACTCGACGTTTGATTCAGTTCAGAGATGGCCGTCATCGCGAAGTCGACCGGGGTGGCGTTCGACCACGTCTTGATCGTGATGGCCTTCTCGTCGGGCGAGCCGAAGACGACGGCGAGCACGATCGTGAGAAGACCCACGACGATGAGCGCGATGGTGCCCTCCTTTACGATGTCGTACGGGCTGTAGCCACCCTTCCAAGGGGCGACGTCGGCGTCGGGGCGAAAGTGCTTGGACCTCACGCGCTCACCTCCACGTGCTCTTCGAAGGGTGGAACGACGCCCTTCACGCGAACGAGGAGTACGTGCAGCGCGGTCAACACCACGGCCGCCAAGGGCAGCAGCACGATGTGCCACATCAGCATCTGGCCCAAGTTGAGCACGTTGAAGTACGCACCCGCGCCGGTGGCGTTGATGCCGTCCTTGGCCTGTGTCGAGATCCACTGCGAGTCGAAGTTGGACTGGCTGACGTAGCCAGTGAACGCGGCCGCGATGGACGTCAAGAACGTCACGACGCCCGTCATCCAGGTCAGCGCGCGACCTCCGCGCCAGGCGGCCATGAAGTACTTACCCCAGAGGTGCACGACCATGGCGAAGAAGAAGATCTCCACACTCCACAGGTGCAGCGAGTTCGCGAAGTGGCCCACCGACGAGGTGTGCCACCACTGAGGTCCGCGGATCGCGAGGATGGACCCCGACGCGATGACGACGACGAGCGCGGCCAACGTGGTGACGCCGAAGACGTAGATCCACGACGAGACGTAGGTCGGTTGCGTGTCGGGGAGCAGTTTCTCCGGCGGCAGGAGGTGCACGAAACGTCGGCGAAGACGAGTCGTCCACTGACGCTCAATTTCTGTGTAGCTCATCGGTTCTCCTTACGACGGCGTCGCCCGGGGAACGGCGCGACGAGTGCGACGACGAACGTGGCCACCATCAGCATGATCACGACGAAGTTGGCGACGCTGATCTGGATGAAGTGCCAGTGAAGATAGTGCCCGAGCGTGTCAAGAGGCACGAGCGCGGCGATACGTGTGAACGACATGGTTACTCCCTCGGTGGCCTGCAAAAGAGCATCACACGTACGAAGCGACGACGTCTAGGGCCAAAGGTCCCAACATTCGCACTTGCTCGACGTGCCCGAGGGTGCGTGCGGCCTGGGGCGCGAACGCTTTCAGGACCTAGTGGGGGCGAAACTCACCGATGTCGTGGGCGATCTTGTCCGTGGTCGCGACGTCGACACCGGCCTTGGCGGCGAACTCTCGCCAGTTGTCCGTCGACGTCGCGACGTCGCGCAGCACGGCCTCGATGCCGGGGACCTCGTGGAGGTCGCCAAGGGTGCGCAGGTCATCGAGCGAGATCTCGTCAAAGTGGCCGTTGACACTCATCTGATGCGTCTGTGTCCACTCGCCACCCCAGTTCGAGTGCGTCACGTCGTACGCGGGCGCGAGTTTCCACGCACCGTGTTCGGGCAAGAGGAAGGAGAAGTTCTTGGTGTGATCGTCGCGATTGACGGCCATCACGTTGAAGACGACGCGCCGGAACATCTGCTGGCGATCGTCGGGTCCAAGTCCGAGCTCGCGCGCGGTGAGGAAGTAACTCGAGTACGAGTGTGTGCGCGCCATGTTGTAGTCGAGGTGCGCGAGCGCGCACAGCGTCGCGACGTGGAGTCGTTCATCGCTCGCACCGCGATCGAAGCGTCGGGTCATGAAGTGCGCGCGAGGGCCTTCGAGGAGTAGCCGTGATTCGCTCATCTCGAGGCCGGCGGCGGTCGCCATCAGGTAATAGGCGAACTCCACGCGACAGTACTGCTCACTCGTGACGAAGGGTGAGGTCGGGTGGTTGACGGGGTCACCCACGCCGTCGAGCTTGAGGAGCCATTGCTGGTAGCCGTCGGGCGCGTGCAGCTGACCAGAGCGCATCTGACCGGTCGTGGGGTTGTACGCGAGCACCGCCTTGGCCCGGGCGCCACCCGCGGACGTGCCGACGGAGATGAGCGAGGTGAGCGACTCGTGGACGTCGTACTCGTCAAGGGTTCCGGTTATCTGGGCTCGGGCAGCCGTGACGAGGTCGGCCAGTTGCACCATGCTCACCTCCGACGCCGAGGGACCAGTAGGTGGCGCGAAGGAGAGTGCCCCCATGGCTCGATTGCTCGCGTACGCGAGCCGATCGAGCGGGGTGACACGAGAGGGCTCGATACCTTGTTCGGCCATCCACGCGTTCACGAGCGCGCTGCCGAATCGGTCGGGCAGTGCGTCGGCCAAGAGCGCGGGAAGTCCGTAGAAGGTCGCCCGGGAAAGTTCCGGGAACTCGAAGACGCCGGCTCGACGCGGTAAATGCAACGGGGCAAGGTCCGCGCCGCTCGCGATCCACGCGTCGTCGTACTCAAACGCGTAGAAACCCGTCGTCGGATCGGGGACGACCGCACCGACGAAGCGTCCCCACGCCGATACTTCGATGACTTCCGCGGGCTTATAGCTCACGCGGGGCGTGCGCTCGACGCCGAATGACGGACGCGCTTCGCACCGGTCTTCGCCACACGCTGGTGTTCGCGTAATACGGCCAGGGGGCTCACCGCAGGTTCGAGAGGCGCGAACGTCGCGAGCCAGTCGGTTCTGTCGAGCACCCGAGCGATCCGAATGAGGGTGGCGAGTGACGAGCCCCGTCCACTCTCTAAATACTTCACCGCCGAAAGTGAGATGTTGGCGCTTCGCGCCAGTTCCGCTTGCGTGAGTCGCTTGCGTACTCGCAGGCTTCTCACCTCGTCACCGATTCGGCGTTCCCAGTCCACCGTAGTGTGTAATGGTTCATTTTCCATTGTTTAAACCCCGAAAAGAGTATAACAGTTGATTTATCATCTACTATCTACGCGCGGCACTCAATATAATCCAGATTAGTCTATATTCCAATCATTACGGTATGACGCCAAAACCTCAGGGTCTCGTGGGCGTCAAGGATGCAGGCCCTCTTCGTGGGAGGCGTGGGTTGCCGGTTCGAGTTGGAAGGTGGCGTGTTCGATGGTGAAGTGCTCGTTGAGGCACTCCTGCAACGCGTCGAGAATGCGCGGTGCGTGGCCGCTGTCGAAACAGCCGTCCTCGACGACGACGTGAGCGCTCAACGTGAGGAGGTCCGACGACACGGTCCAGGCGTGGAGGTCGTGGACGTTGAGCACGTGCTCGACGGTGGACAAGTGCGCTCGAAGGTCACCGAGGTTCAGGTTGTCGGGCTTTCCCTGCAGGAGGATCTTCCCCGCGTCACGCAAGAGCCCCCACGCGGAACGCACCATGAGCGCGACCACGAAGAGGGAGGCGACGGCGTCGGCTCGCTCCCAACTCGAGAGAATGATGACCACGCCGGCAACGGCGGTCCCGATGAAGGCGTAGAGGTCGGTCACGACGTGGAGATAGGCACCACGGATGTTCAGGTTCCGTCGATCGGCCTTCGCGAGGACGTAGGCCGCGACCACGTTGACGAGGGCACCCACGATCGCCACGACCAGCACCAGTCCTCCGGCGACGTGGTGCGGCGTGATGAGTCGCTGGATCGCCTCCACGGTGATGAGGAGCGCGACGGCGACGAGGGTCACGCCGTTGACCGCCGCGCTAAGGATCTCGGCGCGCTTGAGACCGAAACTCCAGCGTCCTTCGGCCGGGCGTCTCGCGAGGCGCAATGCCCAGGCGCTCATGGCCAGCGCCGACACGTCACTCACCATGTGTCCGGCGTCGGCGAAGAGCACGATCGACGTGCCCAGGATCGCCGCCACGACTTCGACGACGAGGAACAGCGAGATGAGCGTCAACGCGCCGAGTACGTAGCGAACGTCACCGTCGGCGGCCACAGCGTGCGCGTGCGACGTTCCTTTAGTCACCGGTGGCGCCGTTCGACGATCGCGACGGTTCGTCTCTCATTGCTTCATTGTCCCACGGAGTCCGCGAACGACGTGGCGCGGTAGAGCTAGGGCGCGCGTCTCGTCGTGACTACGGAACGGGTGTCGGAACGGCCGCCGATTTCTTGGTTCCCGGTTCGCGGTCGCGGGCGCTCTGACGCACGTTGAACTGGGTGACACCAATGGCGAGCGAGACGGCACCCGCGACGTGGAGCTCCACGAGCCACGTGGGAAGGTGCGTGAGGTACTGGGTCGCGCCGATCGCGGCTTGGATCAGTGAGATGAAGACGAGTCGACGTACGCCAAGTTTGAGTGGCGTCGGCGCCGCGCTCCTCCAGATGGCGAGCAAGAGCCCGACGACCAGTCCGATGAAGAGCACCGCAGCCAGCGAGTGCACCCAGGCGGCCGACGAGAGCGCGAACGGCAGGCGTCGCGCCACGAGCTGGCCCTGTGAGTTTCCAGCGTGGGGCCCCGAACCGCTCGTCGCCGTGCCGGTCACCACGAGCACGGTGAAGGGGATCCACAACGCGCGGGCAAGCGCGCGAAAGTAGGGATCGCGCACGTCGCTTCGCGCCCCTTCGCCGTAAAGGTATTTCGAGTGGTGATACAGCAACGCACCAACGACCACCATCGCGAGACTGAGCAGCAAATGCAGTGACACGAGGTACGGATTGAGCTTGGAGTAGACCACGAGGGCTCCGAGGACCGCGTCGGCGACGACGCCGAGCACCAGGACCCCGGACAAGACCACGAGGTCACGGCGGCGCTTCTCTCGCCACAGGGCGGCGAGGAACGTGAGGCCGATGATCACGACCAGGGAGATGGTCACCAACCGATTGCCGAACTCGATCTTGGAGTGGATGCTGGACGAGCTGACGATCTTGTGCTTGAAGCAGGTCGGCCAGTCCGGGCACCCGAGTCCCGAACCGGTGAGACGCACGGCGGCGCCGGTAAGGATGATGACGATCATCGAGAGGAACGACGCGAGGGCGAACCAACGGAACACGGGACCCGTCACGCGGCGAGGTAGCGAGAAGGGCATCGCACTAGCCTAGGTAATTCGCCGCCTCGTAGAGTATCCCTGTGACCGTTTCCGCACCTTCCTCCTTTTCGACGACCGACGTCCTGAAGGGCTACCTCGCCCTGACGAAGCCGCGCATCATCGAGCTCTTGTTGGTGACGACCGTGCCGACGATGATCGTGGCGGCGAACGGGTTCCCGAGGCTCTGGCTCATCGTGGTGACCCTCGTCGGCGGCACGTTCGCGGCAGGTGGCGCGAACGCGTTCAACATGGTGATCGACCGGGACATCGACGCGATCATGGAGCGTACCAAGCGGCGCCCACTCGTGACGGGCGTGATGTCGGCGCGCTCAGCGGCCCTCTTCGCCGGTGCTCTCGAAGTGCTCGCCTTCGTGATCCTCGCCGTGTGGGTAAACGAACTGTCGGCGTGGCTCGCGATGTCGGCGACGGCCTTCTACGTCATCGTCTACACCATGATCCTGAAACGACGCTCGAAGCAGAACATCGTCATCGGCGGCGCGGCGGGCGCGGTGCCCGTCCTGATCGGATGGTCGGCCGTCACCAACTCGCTGGGTTGGACGCCGGTGTTGTTATTCCTCATCATCTTCATCTGGACGCCCCCGCACTTCTGGGCGCTCGCCGTTCGCTACCGCGACGACTACGAGGCGGCCAACGTGCCGATGATGCCCGTAGTGGCGTCACTGCGGCGCACGACGCTCGAGATCCTCGTGTACACGGTCTTGATGTGGGCGTTGACGCTGATGATCGGTCCGAGCGCGCACCTCGGTTGGGTCTACGCGGTGTCCGCAACGGTCCTCGGCGCGATGTTCACGTTCTACGCGATTCGCCTCTACCGTCACGCACTCGTTGGCAAGGCCAACGTCGCCGAAGCGATGCGGCTCTTTCACTTCTCCATCACGTATCTCTCGGCGCTCTTCATCTTGATGGCGGTTGACGTTCTTGTCCGAAACCACTGAGGCCGCCACGGGGCGTCGGTCCCGCAAGCCGCTCATCATCGTCGGTGCCGTCGCGGCCGCCGCCCTCATCACGGTGGTGTCGATCCTCACCGGCGGCCAACAGACGAACAGCTCGACGAATCAACTGGTCGGCAAGCACGTCAAGGGCTTCACGCTCGCCGGGCTGAGCGGCGGGAAGGTGTCGGCGCCCTGGGTGTCGGGTCATCCGAGCGTCCTCATCTTCTTCGCGAGTTACTGCGGGCCTTGCAAGACCGAGATGCCCGCGATCGCGAAGTACATCCGCACCACCAGTCTCACGCCGGTCGACGTCGTCGCCGTCGACGCCACGGACGTGCGCTCCGCCGCTCAGACCATGGTGAAGAAGGACGGCGTGACCTTTCCCGTCGCCTTCGACCCGAACGCGGCCGTGACCTCAGGCATCTTCGGCTTCGGCGCCGTACCCGAGAGCGTGTTCGTGAACGCGAAGGGCATCGTCACCGACGTGTACTTTGGCGCCATCCCGAAGAAGCAGCTGGCCAGTGGTATCAAGCTCTTGAAGGCGGCTTAGTCGAAGCGGAACGTGCGTGCCGCGAGCAGCGGCGCGGCAACAGCCCAAAGTGCGAGAGACACCCAGTCCGCCACCGTCGGCGCGCGCCCGTGACCCAACACCCGGTGGAGCGCTTCGGCCATCGCACCCGAGGGCAACGCGATGACCACGCGGCGCACGATCGTCGGCATCGACGTGAGGGGCACGACGATGCCTGAGAGCAAGAGCAGCACGAGGTAGAGGCCGTTGCTCGCCGCGAGGTTCACCTCCGCACGAAGTCGTCCCGCGAGTGCGAGGCCGATGCCCGCGCTGCCGGCGGACCCGAGCACCAGCGCGAGCGCTACCTCGAGTGCGCCGACGAGCCCGCCGTCAGGACGCCACTTCAAGAGCAGAGCGACACCGGAGAGCACGACGACTTGGATCACTTCGGTGGCGAGGACCGCCGAGATCTTCGCCCCGATGAGTCGGCGTTGTCCGAGTGGCGTCACGTGCAGTCGGCGAAGGACGCCCGAGGAGCGTTCGAAGCCCGTCGCGATCGAGAGCGCCACGAGTGACGTCGAGAGCACGCACAGCGCCAAGATGCCCGGAGCGATGAAATCGACGCGGTGCGCTCCCGGCGACGCGGTGACGTGCGTAAGTGAGAAGAAGAGCAACAGCATCACGGGGATACCGATCGTCAGCAGCAACGTCTCGCCGCGGCGAATGGTCATCGAGACCTCGGCGCGGGTCTGGGCCCACCACGCTCTCACGAGGTAGCGTCACTTCGCTCTTCGCTGATGAGCGAGAGGTACCGCTCTTCGAGCGAGGCCCGGGTACGAAGCGACACCATGGAGAGCCCGACGCTCGCGAGGTAGTTCGACACCAGGGCAATGCGCTCGGGCGTGGACGCCACGGCGCAGCGCAATTGGAGGGGGTTGTCGAGGGTCACCTCGCACCGCAGCAGCGCGGCGAGGGCCGCCGGATCGACGGGACCCGACGATTGGACGATCATCTCGGGCGTGCCCGAAAGTTCGTCGAGCGTTCCCTGGACGAGGACGCGACCTTGGTGCATGATGACCAGTCGCGAAGCGAGTCGTTCGGCTTCGTTGAGCTCGTGCGTGGTGAGAAAGAGCGCGCAGCCGCGGTCCCGTTCGGCGATGATGAGGTCGCGGATGACCTGTCGTCCCTCGGGGTCGACGGACGTCGTCGGTTCGTCGAGTACGAGTGCTCGGGGCCGACCGAGCAGGGCCAGGGCGAGCAACGTCCGTTGTTGTTCGCCACCACTCAGGCGACGCCACGGCGTCTTCTGGCAACGACCGAGGTCGAGCAGCGAGAGAAGTTCTCCGACGTCACGCGGCGCGTCGTAGTACGACGCGGTGAGTCGCAACACGTCGCGCGGCGACATCGGTGCCCACACGCCGCCTCGCTGAAGGAGAGCGCCGGTGCGAATGACGACTTCGCGGTGATCACGCGTGGGGTTGAGGCCGTGCAGGCGGACGGTGCCGCCGTCGGGCGAACGAAAGCCCAGGAGCGTCTCGACGAGTGTCGTCTTGCCCGCGCCGTTCGGACCGAGCAGGGCCACGACTTCGCCGTAGTTGACGTTGAGCGTGACGTCGTTCACCGCGCGTACGTCCCCGAAGTTGACTTCGAGATTGTTGACGTCGACGGCGTAACTCATGCCTAACGAAACTAGACGGTTCCATCTATCACTTGACGGCGTCTAGGTAGGCTTGACCAATGATTAATCTTGTCCAGTTGCGCCGTGAACCGGACGTCGTGAAGGCCGCCCTCCTTCGCCGCGGCGTGCCCACGGAGACGATGGACGAGATCTTGGCGCTCGACGTCGAGCATCGGGCCCTGCTCCAAGAAGACGAGCGACTTCGAGCCGAGATCAAGGATCTGTCACGTCAGGTGGGTGACGCTCGTCGAAACAAGGACGTCGACACAGCCGAGACACTCAGCCAGGCGAGTCGAGAACTCGGTGAACGAGAACGGGTGGCGAATGACGCCGTGGAGCGTGTCGCAGCGGACCTGAACGGCAAGTTGTTGATGATTCCCAACGTGCCCGACGCGAGGGTTCCCGACGGGTTGGGCGAGGACGACAACGTCGAACTACGCCGGTGGTGGGTCGACATGGACAGTGGCGCGCCCTTTCCCACCTTCGCCGACCACCAACGAGTACCCCACTGGGAGATCGGCACCGAGCTCGGTATCTTGGATATGGAGTCCGGCGCGAAGATGGCCGGGTCCATGTTCCCGCTGTACCGAGGCGCCGGTTCACGACTGCTGCGAGCGCTCGGCGCCTTCTCGCTCGATCGTCAGAGGGACGACTACGAAGAACTTCGTCCGCCCAGTTTCGCACTGACCGAGACGATGATGGCGACCGGTCACTTGCCGAAGTCGGCGGACGACATGTACGCCATCGAGCGTGACGGTCTGTGGGCGATCCCGACGGGCGAGGTTCCCCTCACGTCCCTTCGCCGCGGCGAGATACTCGACGAAGCCACGCTGCCGCTTCGTCTGACGGCGCAAACGTCATGTTTTCGCCGCGAGGCCGGCTCGGCGGGCAAGGACACCCGGGGGCTGCTGCGGGTGCACGAGTTCGACAAGGTCGAACTCTTCGCCTACTGCACGCCAGAACAAGCTGACGACGCACACGCCGACATACTGCGCCGCGCCGAAGAGATTCTCCAAGCGCTCGGCCTTCCCTATCGGCTTCTCAATCTCTGCACCGGCGACCTCGGGACCGCCTCGGCGTACACGATCGACCTCGAGGTGTTCAGCCCCGGCGTCGATCGTTGGCTCGAAGTGTCGTCGGTGAGTTGGTTCCGTGACTACCAAGCACGCCGGGCCAGCGTTCGCTACCGCACGAGCGAAGGCAAGATCGAGTTGGTCCACACGGTGAACGGCTCGGCTCTCGGGTGGTCGCGCGTGTGGGCGGCGGTGGTTGAGACGTACCGACAGGCCGACGGCACGGTGAAGCTTCCCGACGTCCTCGCGCCGTACATGGGCGCGGACACGACGATTCGACCTAAGGCTTCGTGACCTCGAAACGGTAACCCACGCCCCGCACGGTGGTGATGTGCGCGGGGTTCTTGGGCTCGTCTTCGATGAGTGTGCGCAGGCGCTTGATGTGCACGTCGAGGGTTTTCGTGTCGCCGACGTAGTCACTGCCCCACACGCGGTCGATGAGTACTTCGCGGGTCAGGACACGTCCGGGATTCTCGAGCAAGAGACGAAGGAGGGCGAACTCCTTCTTGCGAAGTTTGATCTCCTCACCGTTGACGAAGCAGCGTCGCGCGTCGATGTCCATGCGCAGGTTGCCGACGGAGATCTCCTCGTCCGCCTCGACGTGATCGATCCGCTCTCGCCGACGGAGCACCGCACGGATTCGCGCGACGAGCTCACGAAGGCGGTAGGGCTTGGTCACGTAGTCGTCGGCGCCGATCTCGAGCATCAACACCATGTCGACCTCTTCACCCTTCGCGCTCACGATGATGATCGGCACGCTGCTCGTCACACGCATCGATCGACAGACGTCCAGTCCGGACATCTTGGGCAGCATGAGATCGAGAAGCACGACGTCGAACGTGTTGTTCGCGAAGAGTGTGAGGGCCTGTTGCCCGTCACGCGCGATCGTGACGTCGAATCCCTCGCGGTCGAGTCCGATCGTGAGCGCGTCGATGAACGACTCCTCGTCTTCGACGACGAGGACACTGACGCGATGTTCGCTTGGTTGCTTCTTGGTCATTGCTGGTTCAGTGGGAGTTCCAAGGTGAAGGTCGAACCCTCACCCTCGCGTGAGTCCACGAGCACGGTGCCTCCGTGATTCTGCGCCACGTGGCGAACGATACTGAGTCCGAGGCCCGTGCCGCCCGTTTCGCGCGCCCGACCGGGGTCGACACGGTAGAAACGCTCGAAGATCCGCTCGAGGTCCTTCGCGGGGATGCCGACGCCGTGGTCACGAATCTCGACGTGCACGCACGGTCCGACGCTCTCGCCGTCGTCGTTGAGCGACGCGTCGACGCGTTTGACACTGATATCCACGACGCCGTCACGCGGCGAGTACACCACCGCGTTCTCGAGCAGCGCGTGCAGGGCCGAGGTGAGTTGGCGCCGATCGCCGAAGACCACCTGATTCGTCTCGGGCTCTTCGAAGTTGATCTTCACCTCGTGCTGTTCGGCGGCTGTACGGATGCGCTCGATACCGTCGGCCACGATGAGCGACACCGCGATGGGTTCGCGACTTGGCGAACCTTGACCTTCGATGCGCGAGAGGTCGAGCAGGTCCTCGATGATGCGGTTGACCCGAAAGGCCTCTGAGTTGATGCGCTCGGCGAGACGTTGCGCCACGGCAGGGTCGCGCTCCACCTGGAGGGTTTCGGCCAAGAGTCCGAGCGCGCCCATAGGTGTCTTCAGTTCATGGCTGACGTTCGCGATGAAGTCACGGCGAATGTCTTCCAGGCGTCGACGTTCCGAGACGTCCTCGATGACCGCGAGGACACCGAGCGAGCGGCGCCCGTCGTCGATGACGGTGGCGCGAATGGTGAGGGTCCTTCGCGGCGGACCGTAGATGTCGATGGATCGTTCGGCCATGCCGCTCGCCCAACCCTCGGCGAGGACGTCGGTGACGGCCTGGGCGGCGATGGCGTCGCCGTAGCGACTGGCCATCAGGTTCTCCGCTTGCGTGTTTCGAAAGATGACGCCACCGGCTTCGTCGCAGAGCACGAGTCCGAGCGGCAGGGTGTCGAGGGACCGGCGAAGTCGCACGGACTCAGCGCTCGATTCACTGACGGCGTTATGGGCGGCGCCCGTGACCTCTTCGAGGTAACTCAGCGCGGACTCGACTCTGCCGTCGTCGTGATGCGGTTCGACGGCGAGTCGCGACGCGAGCGCCGTGAGGCGCTGAGCGATCGCGCGATGGCCGCGTCGGCGAAAGAGCAGGATGCCCAGCACGACGCCGACGATCAAGACGCCACCGGCGGCGCCGTAGAGCGCGGCGGGGGGCCAGAGAGAAATCACGTTTTTTGTCAAAGCAACGAACACACGAACAGTCTCGCAGACGGACTCAGGTGAGTGGCGATGGCGACCGTTGGGGACCCCTCAACGAAAGTGTGACCTTCATGTTCTTCGACAATGTGACGCTGAGCCCTTCAACGACTGCACTTCCGGGCAGTGCCGCGCTCCAGTCGATCGCTAACGGAATCGCCTCCTGGGCGCTCATCGGTGCGCTCGTGGCGTTACTCCTCGGCGCGGCGATGTGGGCCGTGGGGAGCCATACGCAAAATATGCATCAATCTTCGCAGGGTCGTCGCGCGGTGCTGACGTCACTCGCCGCAGCGATTCTCATTGGCGCCGCCCCGACCCTCATCAACTTCTTCTTCAACACGGGACTGCACGTTCACTGATGACGGTGTTCCACTGCATCTTCTCGCCGACGTCGTGCGTCGCGAACGTCGCTAAGTCGACGACCAACGATTTCTTCAGCGCGCTGACGACCTGGATCGTCACGAGCGTCCGCTGGTTCTTGAACGCCGTCGGCCACGTGTTGATGACGGCGAGCGAGCCTTCCACGGTGATCAACGGCGCCAAGGCGGAGTTCACGACGCTCCTCGTGCTGGCGCCCGTGCTCTTGATGATCGGTCTGCTCGTCTCCACGTTGCAGGCGCTGCGCCACGGTGAGGCGTCAACACTTTGGCGCGTCTATCTCGGCGTCGCGCCGGCGTGCGTGGCGGGCGTGGCCCTGGCGCAGCCGCTCGCGTCGCTCACCCTGCAGGCGGTGAACCAGATGTCCTCGACGGCCGCCGATTCCGTTGCCCATCACGAGGCGACGCTCGCGGGCGCGCTCACGGGACTGTTGCCCACGGCGCCGGGCTTCGCGATCTTCTTGCTCGCCGTCCTCGTCGTTGTCGGCGCCGTTCTGTTGTGGTGTGAACTGATCGTGCGCACGGTGGTGCTCACGCTGCTGCTCGTCCTCGTGCCGATCGTCGTCCCTCTTTCGACGTTTCCCTCGGCGCGACGACTGAGCTGGCGCCTCGTCGAGACGTTTCTCGCCGTCGCGGCGAGCAAATTCGTCATCGTCGTCGCTCTCGTACTCGGCCTCAATGAACTCCAGGGCACCTCGGCGACGGAGGTCATCACGGGAGGCGTGACGCTCGTTCTCGCCACGTGCACGCCGTTTCTCCTCTTGCGGGTGATCCCCTTCCTCGAGCAGTCCGCCCTTCATCAACTCGAGGGTCTGCGTTCGCGTGCGACGCGCGCGCTCACGAACGCGTCGAGGTCCCCGGTTGCTCAAGCGGCGCGCGCGTTGGCGCCGGACGTCCCCCTGCCAGGTCCACCGGAGCGCTCCGAGGACCTCGGACTCGGAACCTGGCCCGGTACGCCGGAGACGCCCGTATCCACCTTCGATGGCGACCCGCCGCCGCCTCCTATCGGCACGCCTCGGCTACGTGGTGGTCACGTCGCCTATCGACGCGATGAGATCGGTCCCGTCGTCGGGTGGCACTTTGACGAGTGAGACGTTGGGTCTCGGCGAGGCGGACGCGAACGCTCGCTGGATCGGCGTTCGACGCCATCAGGCGGTCCTCACGATTTTGGGTGTCGGTCTCGCGGGCGACTGGGTCATGAGTCCGCACGCGTCACTCGTGGAACTCGTCGCGGGCCTTGCGCTCGCGATCGGGGCGGTGCCGTGTTACGACGGTCTCACGCTTGGCGAGGCGTGCCTGATCGCCCTGCGCTTCCTCTTTCGATCACATTGGCACGAGCTCAGCGTTCGTGAGTTCGGAGACGACGTCGTGCTCTGGGCCGTGGGAGAGGTCAGCTTTCGAGGGTACGAGCTCAAGCATCGAGGGCGACTCGATCTCTCAGGACGCGACGTGACCATCGCGCAAGGCCTCGCGACGCTGGCCGACGCCAGCAGCGCGGGACGGGGTGGCCAGCACTTCTCGCAACACGTCGTCACGCAACGCGGGAACGTCCGAAGCCTGTTGACCTTGCCCCTCGGGGTCCCCGCACCTGATGGGTGGACCGCGAACAACGAATTCGCACTCGGTGCCGTTTGTGTTGGAAGCGAGACCACGTCACTTCGCGTCCTCGAACGGTTCACCTACCTGCGAACGAAGGATCAGCTCGCGAGAGTCTTTCGGGTTCGCGACTTCTCGTCGGTCCCACCGACCCGTGGCCTTCTGGAGCAACTACTTCGCTCAGCGACGACGATTGACCTGGCCCTGCACGTGGACGTCGTCTCGAGCACCAGGGCCCAGCGCCTCGCCGCGCGCGCCGTACACCGCGTCGGGAGTGACGACGCCACGTCGAGGACAGCTGGTTTTCGACGCACGGCTCGTTCCTCGAGGAACTTCGAGCGACTCGCGCAGCGTGAAGTGCTCGTGGCGAGTGGCCGCTCTTTGTTGCGGATCGCCGTGTTTATCATCGTGCGCGGCGAGAGCTACGACGAGGTTCAACAGCGAAGTTCGCTCGTCTGGCGCCACGCGCACGACGCGGGACTTCGTCTGGAGCGTGGTTGGGGACTGCAGTCGAGCTGGTACTTCGCGCAGCTGCCCGGAGGTCCGGGTTGGTGAGGGCGTGGACGCACTGGGCGACGTCGAGTGACCTCATGAGTCTCCGGATACCCGCGCACGACGCGGGAACGGGTCTCAGCGGACAGAGTCTCGGCGAAGCGCAGTTCGGTTCGTCGTTCGTCCTCGACGTCTTTGACGCCTACGGCGCGGGACTCGTGTCGAACCCCAACGTCATCGTCGCCGGATCCATTGGTGCGGGAAAGAGCACGATCGTGAAGATGCTGCTCGAGCGGGGACTTCGAAGAGGTCGTCGAGCGGTCGTCATCGATCCCAAGGGCGAGTACGGCGAACTCGCCGCGTTGTACGGAACGACGCCCGTCGCCCTCGGCCGTGACGGATGGTGCAGTCCTTTTTCCAATGACGACCGCGAAGGACGCAACTTGCTGCGCGCCCTCGTCGCGAGCGCCCAAGGATCGCCGCTCACCAGTGATCAACACTTCGCGCTCGACGAAGTCTGGCTGCGCGTGCCACGCCCCCGGCCCGCGCGCGTCCTCTGGACGCTCTACGGACTCTTGTCCCCGCACCTCGAGTCGACGACACCGAGCGCGTCACGTTCGCTCGCGCTGATCCTGTACCGGTTCATCTACGGCGACCTGGCGGGACTCTTCGACGGCGAAAACGATCCTCTGGTCTTTTCGGGCGACCTCGTGGTGTTGGACCTCTCGGCGCAATGGTCGTCGAACGCGCTGTCGTTGGCGGCCCTGAGTGCGGTCGCCGCCGCGCAGCAGGTCTTCGCGCCGGGCGGCGACGTTGGCTACCTCGTCATCGATGAAGCGTGGGCGCTCCTCAGCGACGTCGACGCCCTTCGCTGGCTGCAGGGTTCGTGGAAGCTCGCCAGGGCGAGGGGGCTCTCGCACGTGCTGGTACTGCACCGCTGGAGTGACGTGGCGGCCGCGGGTGACGCCGGCAGTGCCCAACGCGAGCGGGCGCAGGGGTTGCTCAGGGAGTGTGAGACCGCGTGGCTCTTTCGTCAACCTCCCGACGAAGCGCGAGAGATGAGCGTCGCGCTCGGACTGCTCGCGCGAGAGGAGCGCTACTTGACCGCCCTGCCGAAGGGAGTGGCGCTCGTGCGCTACGGAGAGCATCGGTCCATCGTCCACGTGCGACCCGACGACCGTGACCGTCTCTTCGTCGACACCGACGCCGCGATGCGCGACGCTTCGTGAACGACCGTCCGGTACTCGGTCGTCGCTACTGGCAGGGGTTCTCGGGAGGTCCGTACGTGACGATGGCACGGCAGGGTTCGCTGCTGATCGTGGGACCGACGCAGGCGGGAAAGACGTCCTCGCTCGTGGTTCCAGCGATCCTGCGCTGGCGCGACGCGCTCGTCGTCACCAGCGTGAAGAGCGACGTCGTACGCACGACACTGCGCAGGCGCGAGTCATTAGGTCAGGTGCAGATCCTTCAACCAGGTAGTGACGAGGGGCTGACTTGGGACCCGCTGGAGGGGGTGACGACACTTCGCGTGGCCACGCGCGTCGCGCGCGATCTCACGATCGGATCGAACGACCGGGGTGACACGGAGTTCTGGAACGCGCTCGCGACCAAGCTCGTGGCGGGACTCATGGTGTTGGCGAAAGAGCGCTCACTGTCGATCTTCGACGTCTCCTTGGTCGTGGAACGTCAAGACGTGACGCCGTGGCTCGACGGTCTTGACGCGTCGCCCGCCAGCGAGGCCGTTCGTAATTTCCTCCGTCACGATCCCAAGACGCTCGACGCCGTGTTCACGACGGCGGAGACCATGTTGATGCCGTGGCGATATCGACAACCCTTGGCCCAGGTGCGACCCCTCGTCGCCGGCGCGAACACGCTCTATCTCTGCAGTCCTCGAGGCGAACAACGGCACTACGAGCCTCTCTTTCGTGGAGCGCTGCGCATGGTGCTCGAAGAGCAACAACGACTCGTTGACGCGGGGACGTCACGACGCTTGTTGATGGTGCTCGACGAAGCGGCCACCGTCGCGTCACTCGAGGAGCTCGATCAACTGGCCGCCACCGTGAGCGGACTCAACGTCACCCTCGTCACCGTGGTTCAAGACTTCTCACAGTTGGTGGCTCGCTGGGGTCCTCGGGCTTCGACCATCGTCAACAACCACACGACGCGCGTCGTCCTCGGAGGGCTCGCGGACGCGAGCGTGGGGAAGTACCTACCCGAACTCGTCGACACCACGCCCGACTCCCGACAGATCCCCCTTCGACGTCGCCCGCGCGGCACGGCTGTCGTCGTGGCCGGCGGTCGCAAGGTCTTCTCCGTGCGGCTTCGCCCGTGGTGGAAGGATCGCCGGCTTCGTGGACGGGGTGACCGCGAGGCTTAACTACGATTTGCGCATGGCCTATCAATCGTTGCTGATCCAAGAGCAGATCTTCGCGATCGACATCGGCGCGACGAACATCAAATTCAGCCACGTCGACGAAGGGGGCGACCTCGTGCGCGGCGTCCGTCGTCGACCAACGCCCTACCCGTGTTCCCCGGCGCGTCTGGTGGAGTTCTTGGAGGAGCGCATCGCGAAAAGCGGGTGCCGACGCGTGGGCGTGGGCTTTCCGGGTGAGTTCCGCGACGGACACGTCATCCAGCCCGGCAACCTCTCGCGCCCGGGAGGCGTGGCGACGGACAAGGATCCCGAACTTGACGAGTTGTGGCGGGGTTTCGCGCTGCAGGACGTGCTCCGTGAGGTGAGCGGGCGCGACGTGCGCGTCGTCAACGACGCGACGATGGCGGCGCTTGGCTGCATCGAAGGCAGCGGCACGGAACTGGTGCTGACGCTCGGCACGGGACTCGGACTGGCGTTGTCCATTGAAGGTGAGCTCAAGAAGGTTCGCGACGTCGGGGCGGAGATCTTTCGCGACGACAAGACGTACGACCAGACCATTGGCGAGCGCGCGAGGTCCCTCGACGACGAGCGATGGAATCCAACACTGATCGAGATCGTGGACAGATTCGCGAAGGAGTTCCACGCCGACGTCGTGCACCTCGCTGGCGGCAACGCGAGACGGGTCGTGCCCACCGAGTTCGAGCACTTGGCGTACCGGGTCGTGATTCACGGCAACGAAGCACCGATGCGCGGCGCGGCGCGGCTCTTCAAACCCGCGTAAGGCATCCTCCGCTTTCGCGGGGGCTAATCCTTCGCGAGATCGACCGCGCTCGCCGCGAGGACTCCCGCGGCCACGCGGCACGCTCGATCGTCGACCGCGAAGTCCGGACTGTGGTGCATGCCACTGGTGCCGTCGTCGAGGGCGCCGCCGACGAAGAGGTAGCAGCCCGGCACGCGAAGGAGGAACTCCGACACGTCGTCACTTGGGGTCACGGGCGGGAACGTGATCACGTGCTCGGTGCCGACGACGCGTGCGACACTCGCGACGACGTTCGACACCACCGAGGCGTCGTTCTTCACGGCCGGCGTCGATTCGTTCAGCTCCAAGTCGCACTCCACGGTGAAGATCGCGTCGACGTCAAGGAGCAGATCGCGAAGACGCGCGATCGCCAGCACCTTCTGGTCG
>DASZIH010000094.1:0-23835 GCA_035949355.1 Acidimicrobiales bacterium | reverse complement strand
GGGTTCTCGGTGGTCGCCCCGATGAGGACGCCCTCACCGGTCTCGGTGGCGGGCAGCAGGAGATCCTGTTGCGCCTTGTTGAACCGGTGAACCTCGTCGATAAAGAGGACCGTTCGCTGGCCGTGTTGTCCCAAGCGCTCGCGAGCGCGCAGGATCGCTTCGCGCACGTCCTTCACGCCACTCGACACCGCGGAGAGGCTCTCGATGACGTAGTCGGCGGAGGTGGCGAGGATGCGCGCCAGCGTCGTCTTGCCCGTACCCGCGGGACCCCAGAGGATCATCGACGTCAGCTGACGTGACTCGACGAAGCGCCGTAGTGGACCGTCGGGCCCTACCAAGTGGTCCTGGCCGACGACCTCGTCGAGCGTGCGCGGGCGCAAGAGTTCGGCCAGGGGCGCCGCCTCGCGCAGGCGCTCGTTGACGGCGTCGTCAAAGAGCGACGTGAGTCACTTACCTTTTGGGGCGAATCGAAGGTGCAAGTCGCGGGTCTGACGTTCGCTGATGTTCTTGGGCGCGCCAGTCATGAGGTCGTTGCCTGATTGGGTCTTTGGAAAGGCGATGACTTCGCGGATGTTTTCCTCCCCGGCGAAGATCGCGACCAAGCGGTCGATACCGAAGGCGAAGCCCGCGTGCGGTGGCGCGCCGTACTTGAAGGCCCCGAGGAGGAAGCCGAAGCGACTCTGCGCTTCGTCGTCGCTGATCCCCAGCGCGCGAAAGATCCTCGACTGGATGTCGGCACGGTGGATCCGAACGGACCCGCTCCCAAGTTCCCAGCCGTTGAGCACGAGGTCGTACGCCTGCGAGCGCACCTTCAGCGGATCGCTCTCGATGAGCGAGAAGTCCTCGGGGTGCGGCATCGTAAAGGGGTGGTGCGCCGCTTGGAGGTTCCCGTCCTCGTCGATCCCTTCGAAGAGCGGGAACTCGGTCACCCACACGTAGTGGTGCGGACCCTCGCCGACGGGCAGAGCGCCGATAGCGACGCGCAGCGCTCCGAGGACCCGACACGCTTCGACGTACTCGTCGGCGACGACCAGTACCAAGTCGCCCACCTTCGCGCCGTCGACGCTCGAAATCGCGGCGGCTTCGTCTTCACTGAGGAACCTCGCGAGTGGTGAGTCGAGACCGTCATTCGTGAGACGGAACCAGGCGAGGCCCTTCGCGCCCAGTCCCTTCGCTTGTTCGGTGAGTGCGTCGAGCTTGGACCGGGAGAAGCTGGCGCCGTCGACCACGCGCAGCGCCTTCACCGTGGGCGCTGCGAACGCCTTCACCTCACTCGCGGCGAACACCCCCGAGAGATCGTGCAAGACCATCGAGAATCGCAGGTCGGGCTTGTCGGTGCCGTAGAGGTCGAGCGCCTCGGCCCACGTCATGCTCTCGATCTCACCCGGGCGTACGCCGGTGGCGACCTCGGCCGCGTCGAGCACGGCCTCCGAGACGAAGGCCAGGATGTCGTCTTGCGTGACGAAACTCGCCTCGAGGTCGAGCTGCGTGAACTCGAATTGGCGGTCCGCGCGAAGGTCCTCGTCACGCATGCACCGTGCGATCTGGAAGTAGCGGTCGAAACCGCCGACCATCAAGAGTTGCTTGGCGATCTGGGGACTTTGGGGAAGGACGTAGAACTCACCCTCGTGCAGGCGCGAAGGGACGACGAACTCACGCGCTCCCTCGGGGGTCGGCGCCCAGAGAAGGGGCGTCTCCACCTCGCAGAAACCTTGCGCGTCCATCGCGCGACGAAGCGCCGCGTTCACCTTGGCGCGAAGGCGAAGGTTGCGTTGCATCTGCTCGCGACGCAGGTCCAAGTAGCGATAGCGCAATCGCACCTGCTCGTCGATGTCCACTCGATCGTCAAGTTGGAAGGGCGGGACGTCGGCGATTGAGAGGACCTCGACCTGACAGTCACTGAGTTCAACGGCACCCGTCGACAAACGAACGTTGACGGTGCCCTCAGGACGCGGGGTCACCGTACCCGTCACGCGGACGACGTACTCACTGCGCACGTCGACGGAACCCTCGACGACGGCCTGCAGTACGCCCGAACGGTCGCGAAGGTCCAGGAAGGCCAGGTGCTCACCGTGCTCGCGTCGCTTCGCGACCCAGCCACAGACGCTGACGCGCTCGCCTACGTGCTGCTCGTTGACCGACCCGCAGAGCAGGTCGCGCAGGCTGGTTGCTTCAATATCCTTGGGCATCGTCACTTCACTTCGTCAGTAGATTGGCGACCGTCGAAACGATCTCGCTTAACGCGACGCGCGGTTGCGTCTGCGCAAAGTCCTGGCTTCGCAGGTCCCTAATCGTAACCTCACCGGCGGCGAGTTCCTCGGGTCCCACGAGAAGCGCCAGACGGGCGCCGGACTTGTCCGCGACCTTCATCTGGGCCTTCAGGGATCGCTGGTCGTAGGCGCGGTCGGTGGCGACACCGGCGTCTCGGAGTTGTTGGACCAGCACACCGACGAGACCGTCACCCGTCGTGTCGACGACGAAGACGTCGAGGGTTCGCTTCAAGAGCGCCGTGTCGACGCCTTCGGCGGCGCGGGCGAGCAGGATCCGTTCCACCCCGCTGCCAAAGCCGATGCCACTCGTGGGCTTGCCGCCGAGCTCCTCCGCCAACTTGTCGTAGCGGCCGCCGCCGCCAATCGAGTTCTGCGCACTCTCGAAGGCGTCGGCGATGAACTCGAACGTCGTGCGATTGTAGTAGTCGAACCCTCGCACGAGACGTGGGCTGAGCACGCTTTCGATGCCAAGTGCGCTAAGTCCAGCGACCACCTTTTCGAAGTGCGAGCGGCAGTCGTCGCAGACGTGGTCAATCAACATCGGACCTTCGGACGTGACCTTGACGCACGGCGCTCGCTTACAGTCGAGCACGCGCAGTGGATTGTCACGCCAACTCTCGCGGTGCTCATCACAGAGTCGTTCTTGATTGGCTTTGAGGTACTTCTTGAGGATCTTCACGTACGCCGCGCGACACACGTCGTGACCCATGGAATTGATCAAGAGACGTACCTGGCGAAGGCCGATCGATCGGTAGAAGCTGTTCGCGAGTGCGATGACCTCGACGTCGACGGCCGGATCGTCGGTGCCGAGGACCTCCACGCCGAGTTGGTAGTGCTGGCGATAGCGACCCTTTTGCGGGCGCTCGTAGCGAAAAGCCGGGGTCAGGTACCAGGCTTTCCAGGGCGTCGTCGGTTGGTGCTGCACAAAGGCGCGAACCACCGACGCGGTACCTTCGGGTCGAAGTGCGTAGCGGCGCTCGCCGCGATCCTCGAAGACGTACATCTCCTTTTTGAAGACGTCGCTCTCCTCGCCGATGCCTCGAAGAAAGACACCGACGTCTTCGAAGATCGGCGTCATCACGAGCGAGAAGCCGTAGCGGTACGCGCTCTCGGCGAATACCGCGACCAGTCCCTCCCACGAAGCGGATTCGGGGCCGAGCACGTCGTGCGTGCCGATGGGCGCCTTGAACGGCGCGTTGGATTCGCTCATGAGGTCTTGTGCTGACCCGGTAACTGTCGAAAGGCGTCGAAAACGCCGTCGACGCCCTTGAGGGCGGCCAAGAGACTCGACAGGTGAGTCGGGTCGGCGAGTTCGACGTCGAAGATCATGCGCACGATACGCGCGCCCGAAGTGGTGGAGCTACTCGAGATGATGTTGAGGTGGTACTCGGCGACGACCTTGGAGACGTCGAGCAAGAGGCGTGAACGATCGAAGGCCATGATCTCGAGGACGGCGCGGTACTGGCCGCCGGAGGATCCGTCCCACTCCACGTCGATAATGCGCTCACCAAGACGCTGGGCCAGCGCCACCGCGTTCGAGCAGTCGTCGCGGTGCACCGACACGCCTCGGCCCTGGGTGATGAAGCCCATGATGCTGTCGCCAGGTACGGGCGAACAGCAACGCGCCAAGTGAATCATGACGTCGTCCAGACCTTCGACGTACACGCCCGCCGTGCGACGTGTCGTTCGGCTCGTACGCGGCACTTTCGTGACCGTCGTGGGCATCTGCTCGGCGTCACCACCACGCAGCTCGCGGTCGAGTCGCTGGACGACCGCGAGCGCCGAGATCTGGTCGCTGTCGATCGCCATGAAGAGGGCGTCGCGGTCCTCGAGGTTCATTGAGGCGATGACGGCGTCGAGTGCACTCGACGAGAGTGACGTCGCGATCGGCAGACCTTCGCGACGAAGGGCCTTCGTGAGCTCCTCTCGTCCGCCTTCGATGGCGTCGTCGCGACGCTCTCGCTGGAACCACTGGCGAATCTTGGACTTCGCCCTCGAGGACTGGGCGATGTTCAGCCAGTCGCGCGACGGTCCAGCGTTCTCGTTCTTGCTCGTGACGATCTCGACGACGTCCGCCGAGCGCAACACCGTGTCCAGTGGCACGAGCCGTCCGTTCACTTTCGCGCCGACGCAGTGGTGACCCACTTCGGTGTGCACCGCGTAGGCGAAGTCGATGGGCGTCGCGCCCTCGATGAGGGCGATGACGCGACCTTTCGGCGTGAAGAGATAGACCTCGTCTTGCCCGAGGTCGAGTTTCAGCGCCTCGAGGAAGGCGATCGGGTCCTGCTCTTCTTCCTCCACGTCAGCGAGACGCTGCATCCAGGCGACTTCCTTCGCGGACGCGCCTTCTTTGTAACTCCAGTGCGCGGCGACGCCAAACTCCGCGCGACGGTGCATCTCAAGGGTTCGCACTTGCACTTCGACGGACTTGCCACGTGGGCCGATCACCGTCGTGTGCAGCGACTGGTAGAGATTGAACTTGGGTGAGTTGATGTAGTCCTTGAATCGACCCTGCACCGGCGACCACAGCGCGTGGATGGCGCCGAGCGCCGCCCAACAGTCGCGCTCTTCGTCGACGATCAGGCGAAGTCCCACCAAATCGAAAATCTCGTCGAACTCCTTACCGCCCACGACCATTTTTTCGTAGATGCTCCAGAAGTGCTTCGGTCGGCCGCGAACCTCCGCGTGAATGTTGAACTCCGCGAGCTTGGCGAGGAGCGTCGCCATAACCTCGGCGAGGTAGGACTCGCGTTCGGGCTGACGCGCAGCGACCATCTGCTCGATCTCGGCGTAACGCTTGGGATGCAGGGTCGCGAAACTGAGGTCCTCCAGTTGCCATTTGACCTGTTGGACACCGAGACGGTGCGCGAGCGGTGCGTAGACGTCGAGGGTCTCTTGCGCGATGGCGCGCTGGCGGTGCATGGGCATCACGGAGATCGTTCGCATGTTGTGCAGTCGGTCAGCGAGCTTGATCAACAGCACCCGCCAGTCCTGGGCCATGGCGATGAACATCTTGCGGATCGTGGCGGCCTGTTGGGCCTCCTTGGAGTCGAACTCCAGGCGGTCGAGCTTGGTGACGCCGTCGACGACGGCTGCCACCTGGGCGCCGAACTCGCTGTCCAGCCACTTGGTCGTGACGCCGGTATCCTCCACGGCGTCGTGCAAGAGGGCGGCGGCGATCGTGACCTCGTCCAGGCCCAAATCGGCGGTGATGCCCGCGACGGCGATGGGGTGGGTGACGTAGGGCTCGCCGGTACGGCGAAGTTGGCCTTCGTGGGCGTTGATCGCGGCGATGCCAGCGCGGCGGATGAGCTCGACGTCGCCGTTCTCGTGGTGCTCGTTAAACCGTGCGATCAGGCGCTCAATAGAGCTCAGCAGCACGGGATCGGCTGTAGAGCGAGAAGTGAGGCTAACCATGGAATCAGCCTACCGGTGGCTTAACGCTTTGCTTTGGCGCTTTCCCGCGATCTCACGAGAACGCAGCCGCCCACTTCCCGACGTCGGCGAGTCACGGCGACCACCACCTCGCGACGACGCGCGACGCACCCTCCACGTTTCTCCCCATCAGAGTCGTCCCTCCTCGTTCGCCTCCAGTGCCGGGCGCGCTGAAACACCCGGCACTGGAGGTCACGTTGTTAGTGGCTAGAAGGACTCCACACGAAGGTGCCCCAGTTGACGTACGTGTCGCGGGGACTCGGCGGAATGTACTCCGCCATCAAGAAGAACTGACCGTTCCATTCGGCGCCTCCCGAGTAGTCGCCCCATCGACAGCCGCCACCCGGCGGATAGCCGGCCGCGGGAGCCGGGTAGCACGTGAAGCCGTCCTCGGGCGCGGATCCGACGGTCGCAAGGCGGACGTTGCCACTCGGCCCGGACTGACCGTTGAACGCGACGTATCCGGGACTCGGGTACTCGGCGGCTCCGGAGACGGAAAAGACGACGTAGCCCTGTCCCGATCCGTTCACGACGACGTCGGGATACAAGAGGTTCTGGCTGCTCTTCACGTAGCCCTGTGACGAGACCTGCACTGAGAGGTTGTGCGCGGGTGACGACGGGTTGAGATCGAACCACGCAATGCCGTCAGTGCTGGGCGTTGGGCTACCGACGCCCGTGTCCATGGCACCGTACAGCTGACCATTCGTAAACGTCACTTGCTGAACGGCGTTGAAGTCAGCCTGAAGGCCGGTGGGTGACGTCGCTCCGTAGTTCGCGGAGCCGTACGGTAAGGGGCCGCTCTTCTGGGTGGCGTCCGGCGGAAAGGCGTAGCCCTCACTCACGATCTCGGTGGCCTGCAGTGCGGGGATGCCGCCATGGTTGAGCGCGTCGGTCCCGGTCATCGCGTAGACGATCAGGTGATTGTCGTTCAACTGGTTGGAGTTGGACTCGACGAAGTACTCAGTGTTGTTCGCGTAGTTGCCGTCGGGTGGCGTCGACGCGGGCGACACGTGATACGGACCGCTGTTCGCACCGCCGGCGCTCGTGCCAAAGGAGTCAGCGGTGATCGCGTACCTCGCGATCGTTGGGAGTTTTCCGCCGTCAGCGGCGTTCGCAAGGCGCTGCTTGGAGATCGCGTAGATCACCGAGCCGTTGTAGGAGACCGCCGGGTACAAGTTGTTGATCGAGAACTCGTTCGTCGCGATGTAGAACCCATTGGCGTCGGCGCCGATCTGGTCGAAGTCACCAAAACAGGGGCAGTCACCAAGGGGGTTCGCAGCGTCGGTCGTGTCAATGGCGAACACCGTGTAGCTGCCCATCGGGTTGTCGCTCTGACTCACCGCGACGAACTGGACACTGGAGGTGGTGCTCGTAATCGACAACTCGGTGAAGAACCACCGCTGCGTCTGCACGTCGAAGTAACAACGCGGGTCCGAGAGGAACGCCGTGCTGGGCTGGTCGAACAACGTGGTCGTCGACGTCACCGGTAGTAGCTGGGTTCCCGACGGCGTGTACACCGAGAGGGCGTTGTTGATGATCTCGACCGTCACGGTTCCGTTGGCGTCACTCGGTCCCGCGCACGTGCCCTGGTCGGGCGGCTCCAGGTCGCCCGAGTTCACGCTCGCCTGCTGTGGTCCGCTGATCCCTTCAAACCCATTGACCTGCCTGTCGCGTTGAACCGAGAACGCGTTACCGGTAGCGACCGCACCGGGCGCGTTGATAGCGCTCGCAGCCGCGAACCCGCCGGTCGCGAAGTCGACGGGCGGTGCACCGAATCGCTCGGCGCTGGGCGAGCCGGCAAGCGCGCCCGCGGTATTAACCGGCGCCGCAGTACTCACCGGCGCTGTCGCATCACCGAGATTGACGGTGCCGACTTTCTGGAGGTTCATCGTGGATGAGGTGTAGGTCACGTTCGCTGGCAAATTCGAAGAACTCGCCAGTGCACTCGGTGGGGTCGCGGTTATCGCAATCGGCACCGCGGCGATCAACGCGAGAGAGAATAGTAGGCGTCGCAAGAGATTCCTCCTTGTGGTCTCAAAGGCAAGAACACCTGGGTACGGTCTCTCGCCGTTGTCGCGCACGATATCACCGGCGATGCCACCCGCCAAATGGTCGAGGGAGGCAGTCCGCGACCTTCACGACAGGCCCTCGGAGGCCAATAATTCGTTGCGCGAAAAAATTACTCTGAGCGAATTCGACGCACTCACTTCATCGCAGAACTGCGAGGAGGGGCGCGATGCGGTTCGTGCGTCGACGCTCTAGCGGCGCTTTTGTTTGCGCGCGCGAGCTTGAATCGTTCCGCTCGCGCCTCCCGAGCGCGCGGGACGCAAGTTCGTTGCGCTCGTCTGCGCGCCTTGCAGGGCCGCGCTTGACGCCGTCAAGACGCGCCGGTCCGTGCGTACGAGCACGCGCGCGGCGAGGTCACGGTAACGAGGTTCGCGCTCTTTCATCCACGCGAGCAACGGGCTCGCGATGAAGATCGACGAGTACGCCCCGCTCATGAGACCCACGAAGAGCGCCAGGCCGTAGTTCTGCAGTGTCGTGGCACCGAGCAGGTCCGCACCGATCAACAAGACGGCAAGGACGGGCAAGATCGCTACCAGCGACGTATTAATGGAGCGCGCGAGGGTCTGGTTCATCGAGAGGTTCACCATCTCGCTGTACGTGAGATCGCCACCCTTCAAGACACCTTGCGTGTTGTCTCGCACTCGGTCGAAGACGACGACCGTGTCGTAAAGGGAGTAACCGAGGATCGTGAGGATGGCGATCACGGTGTCCGGGGTGATCTGGAAGCCGAAGATCGAGTACACGCCCACCGTGACGAGCAGGTCGTGGACCATGGCTACGAACGCCGCGATCGCCATCTTCGGTTCAAAGCGAATACTGATGTAGGCGACCACGGCGATGAAGAAGACGATGAGCGCTTCGAGTGCCTTGTTGGTGATCTGACCGCCCCAGGTGGGTCCCACGTTGCTCGTCGACACCTGCGTCGCGTTCTTACCGGCCGCTTTGGCCATGGCGTTCACCACGTTGTTCGTGATCGTCAGTTGCTTGCTCTGCGACAGCGCGTTGAGGTTGGCCGTCACCTGGTAGGTCTGGGATCCCAACTTCGCGACGCCCGGGTTGGTGAGACCGGCGTTGTCAACAGCCGTCGTCATCTTGGCGATCGAGGAGTGTGGCGCGAGCACTTCCCACGAGCTGCCGCCCTTGAACTGAATACCGAGGTTGAACCCGCGCACCGCGAGGGAGCCGATGCCGATCACGATGATGACGATCGAGACGGTGAACCAGATCTTGCGTCGACCAACGAAGTCGATCGTCGTCAGTCCGTGGTAGAGCCGCCCGAAGCGGCCGTAGGTCTTGTCGCCGACGGGGGCGAACGAGTCGGTGTCGTTACTCACTCTGAGCTCCTGCGTGCAGACCGGCGGCCATCGAAAGTTTGGACGTGCTCGAAGAACCACGTCGTCCGAGCAAGATCACGAGCGGACGCGTGAAGTACCACGTGATCACGACGTCCATCAGCGTCGAGAGCCCGAGGAAGAACGCGAAGCCCTTCACGTCACCCACCGCGATGATGTAGAGCAGCACCGCGGCGAGCAAACTCACCGTGTCGGCGGCCAATACCGTGCGCCACGCTGAGCGGAACCCGCGATCGACCGAGGAGCGAACCGAACGCCCTGCTCGGGCCTCGTCTTTCAATCGTTCGAAGTACACGATGTAACTGTCGACAGTGATACCAATGGACACAATCAATCCGGTAACACCAGCCAAGTCGAAACTGGGCGCGAAGGCCGTATGGCCGAGCGCGGAGATGATGGCCCAGAGCAAGGACGCCGTGACCGCGAGGCCGAGCACGATCACGAGTCCGAGCGCGCGGTAGTAGACGATCGTGTACAGCAGAACGAGCGCGAGTCCGGCGAGACCGGCGCCAAGTCCGGCCACCAGCGCCGAGTGTCCGAGCGTCGGCGACACGGTCACGGTCGTGAGAGCCTGGAGTCGAACGGGTAGTGCGCCGAAGTTCATCGCCAGCGCGAGCGTCTGCGCCGACTGCTGCGTAAAGGACCCCGAGATCTGCCCTTGACCGGCGAAACTCGTGAAGGACGCTTGATTGGGCTGAATGAGGGGCGCGGACTGCACGACGCCGTCGAGCTCGATGGCGAGAAGCTGGTGGAAGTTCCTCTGCGCGACCTTGTCCCAGAGAGGACTTCCCGTCCCGGTGAGGGTGTAGTTCACGACCCAGGCACCGGCCTGGTCTTGTTGCGCGAGCGCCTTCTTGATCGAGTGACCCGTCATCTGTGACGGTCCCAGCACGTAGCGAACGCCAGGCTGGCCGAGGAGTGGCAAGAGCACCGTGTCCCCCGGGAGGTCTTTCGCCGGCTTCGTCGAGGCGAGGTTCGTGAACGCGGGATCGGGCGCGATGTTCACCGGGTTGCCGGTCGAGGTGTTCACGTTCAAGTTCGCCGCGGTGTCTTGATACTGAGGCGCGCACGACGGGAGTTTCGTGGTCGCGGTGAGCTTGGCCCCGACCGCGGCCTCACAGAGGACGGGGCGAAAGAGGAGCTGCGCGGTCTGGCCTACGGCCTGAAGGACCGTTCGAGCGTCCTTCACGCCAGGCACGCTCACGACGACGTCTTTTCCCTGGAGATTCACGGTGGCGCCCGAAACGCCGAGGCCGTCGACGCGGTTGGTGAGAATCGTGACGACCTCTTGCATGTCGGCCGTGGTGGCGTGCGTCGTTGGTTTGTACACGACCGACAGCCCACCCGCGAGGTCGAGACCCAACTTCGGGCCCCAGCCGAGCGACAGCGTCGCCGCGAGTGAGCCAAAGGCAATAGCGACGGTGAGAACGAGGCTGACGATCAGTGATCGTCGTGACCCAACCTGTGGGGGCATTACTTCGCGTCACCTTCCGTCGGGTGATCGTCGGAGGATTCGGGAACGACGGGATTGTACTTTCTCGCGATGGCGGAAGGTACGAAGTCCAGTTCAACGCCGCCGTCGGTGCGCAGCGTGATCATGTCGCTCGTGCTCTTCACCACGGTGCCGATGAAACCGCCAATCGTCTGCGCGCGGTCGCCGACCTCGACCTTGCGGGTCTCGAGTCGGGCGGCCTTTTGCTTCCTCGAGCGTGGGCGCAGGTAGAAAAAGTACGCGAAGGCGAAGACCGCGATGTAAATGAGGATGATGTATTGCGACGAGCTATGGGTGGCGGCCTTGGCGGCAAGCAACATGTGGAATTCCTTCAGTAACGGACAGAGAAACTCTACTCGCTGGGCGCTGGCGCTTTAGAACAGGCCGCCCGTTCGGGGCTGAATTCCTAAGTGTTCGTACGCCCGCTCCGTCGCCACTCGTCCCCGTGGCGTTCGAACCATGAGGCCCGCTCGGAGCAAGTACGGCTCGTACGCGTCTTCAATAGTGAAGGGCTCTTCGCCACACGCGTGGGCCAAAGTCGTGAGTCCGACCGGTTGGGCCGCGAACTGTTCACAGAGCAGGGTCAGTATTCGTCGGTCGATCTTGTCGAGTCCGAATTCGTCGACGCCGAAGAGCAGCAGCGCGTCCGTCGCGACCTGGACGTCGAGCGTCTCGTGGCCCTTCACGGACGCGAAATCGCGAACGCGGCGCAGCAACCGATTCGCGATGCGCGGCGTGCCTCGACTTCGCGACGCGATGATGGCGGCGGCCTGCGGGTCGAGGGCGACGTTCAAGAGTCCGGCCGAACGCTGCGCGATCAACGTCAGTTCGTCGACCTCGTAGAGGTCGAGTTGACCGATGAAGCCAAAACGGTCACGAAGAGGCGCCGCCACGAGGCCCGTTCTCGTCGTGGCCCCGACCAGCGTGAAGTTGGGCAGATCCAGTCGAATCGACCGCGCCGAGGGTCCCCGACCGATCATGACGTCGAGTCGAAGGTCTTCCATCGCGGGATAGAGCACTTCTTCAACGGCCCTCGAGAGACGGTGAAGTTCGTCGATGAACAGGACGTCCCCGTCTTGGAGATCGGTCAGGAGGGCCACGAGGTCGCCCGGACGTGAAAGTACCGGTCCCGACGTCACGCGAAAACCGGTACCCATCTCGGCGGCCACGATGCTCGCGAGCGACGTCTTGCCAAGTCCCGGCGGCCCCGCGAAGAGCAGGTGATCACAGCACTGATTTCTCGCCCGGGCGGATCCGAGGACGACCTGCAGGTGACCAACGAGATCACGTTGACCGACGAAGTCTTCGAGCGTCGAGGGACGTAGCGAGACCTCGGCGCGCCGCTCAAGCTCACTCGCCCCAGGCGTCACCACGTGATCGACGAGTTGTTCGAGGTTGATCTCGCGTTTGCTCATGAGTGTCGCAGTCGTTGCAGGGCCAAACGAAGGGCCTCGGGTTCGCTCGAGGGCAGCACCACGTCACGCAACGCGTCACGAACCTCGTGGCTGGTGTAGCCCAGCGCGCGCAGTGCGTCCTCAATCGCGGCGTCGACGTGTTCTTCGGGTGGCGTAGGCGCGAACGTCTTGTCGACGAGGACCTTGCCCTTCAACTCGAGCACGATCCGACTCGCCGTCTTCGGTCCGATACCAGAGATCGTCGCGACCTTCTTCGCGTCGTCGCTCTCGATAGCGTGCGCCAACTCCGCGACGCTCATAGTGCGGAGCGCTCCGAGCGCCGTCGAAGGTCCGACACCTGGTGTCACGAGGAGGAGCTCGAAGAACTCTCGGTCCTCGAGCGAGGTAAAGCCAAAGAGTTGGATCGCGTCCTCGCGCACGACTGTGAAGATGAAGAGCTCCACGAGTTCGTCAAAAGGCGGTCTCTCCGCGGACGCTACGTGGACCTCGTAGCCGACACCCTGCACGTCGACGAGAAGCGCGCCGTTTCGCAGTTGGTGGGTCACGCGACCGCTGAGCCAGCCAATCACGCGCGACTGCTCAACGGGTAGCGACGTTCCGTGCGAACGATCATGAAGTAGGCGATCGCGAGGGCGAGCGCGTCCGCGGCGTCGGCGGGTCGAGGAATCTCTCTGAGGCCACAGAGCTTCGCGACCATGCCTTGGACTTGCGACTTGCTCGCCGCGCCGTACCCGGTGACGGCGAGTTTCACCTCTTGGGCGGTGAACTGGCGAACGGCGACGTCGTCGCCGCCCGCGAGGGCGATCGCGACGCCACTCGCCTGAGCGACGGGAATCGCGGTCTTGGCGTTTCGTTGGTAAAAAACCCTTTCGACGACCACGGCGTCGGGCGTCGTGTCCTTGATGAGGTCAGCGAGTTCCAGGTGAAGTTGACGGAGTCGTCGTTCGACCGGGATTTTCGGGTCCGTTTCGATGGTGCCGGCGCGCATCGCTCGAAATGACTCCACGCCCTCGAAGGAACCTTCGACGAGCCCGAACCCGCAGCGCGTCAGTCCAGGATCGATGCCGAGTACGAACATACGTTCGATGTTAACCCGCTAGAAGCGCGCGAGGGAGGACTTAGCCCTCGTAGGTGGCCAGGAGTTCGTCCGAGATATCAAAGTTGGCGTAGACGTTCTGGACGTCGTCGTGGTCGTCGATGGCATCCATCAAACGCAGAATCTTCTTGGCTTCGGCTTCCTCGGTGACGGGAATCGTGTTCTGCGCAACCAGCGTGAGGTCCGCGCTCTGGACCTTCAGCCCCTGCTTTTCGAGCGCGTCGCGTACGATCGCCACGTCGTGCGGCTCAGTCGTCACGGTGTAGTTCGTACCGTTCGCCTCGTAGTTCTCGGCTCCGGCTTCCATAATCCACTCGAGGAGTTGGTCTTCGTCGACCGGTCCCACGACTTCGAGGACACCCTTTCGATCGAACTGCCACGACACGGCGCCGGGCTCGGCGATCGCTCCCCCGTTCTTGCCAAAGAGGTGCTTGATCTCGGCACTCGTACGGTTGCGGTTGTCGCTCAACGTCTCTACGATGACGGCCACACCACTGGGACCGTAGCCCTCGTAGCTGATGGCTTCGTAGCGAACTCCCTCGAGTTCGCCCGTGCCACGTTTGATGGCCCGCTCGATCGTGTCGATAGGCACCGAGGCCTCGCGCGCCTTTTGGAACATCGTGCGCAACGCGGCGTTGGTGTTGGCGTCGCCGCCACCTTCACGCGCGGCGACCTCGACTTGACGGATGAGCTTGGCGAAGACCTTCGCGCGCGCGGAGTCTTTTGCGCCTTTGCGATGTTTGGTCGTTGCCCACTTGGAGTGGCCGGACATAGTTCCTCCTGCCTCGAAAGGCTTGATAATCGTAGCGAGAATTACAGCGCGCTGAGAAAGAGTTGGTGGAGGCGCCCGTCCCCGGTCAACTCAGGGTGAAAGGACGCGCCCCAGACTTGGTTCTGGCGAACGAAGACGGGATGTTCGCCCGTGGCGTCACCGTGATCGAGAGTCGCCAGGACCTCCACGCTGTCGTCGTACGACTCGATGCGCGGTGCCCGGATGAAGACGCCGGGCACGCTCCCCACACCTTTCACCTCGAGCGCTGACTCGAAGCTCGCGATCTGGCGTCCGTAACCATTTCTACGCACCGACACCGTAAGGGCCCCGTAACTCCACTGGTCGCGGCGACCGTCGAGCACGGTCGTGCTCAGCAAGATCAACCCCGCGCACGTCCCGAAGACCGGGAGACCCTCGTCGATCTTGGCGCCCAAGGCGTCCTTAAGGCCAGACGTCTCAAGAAGGTGCGCGATCGTGGTCGACTCACCACCGGGAAGTACGAGGCCGTCCACTGCGTTGAGTTGCTCGACGGTGCGGACTTTGACGACTTCACTCTCTAACGACTCGAGCATGGCGACGTGTTCGCCCACGTCACCCTGGAGGGCGAGTACCCCAACACGCTTCATTACCAACCGCGCTCGGCGAGACGCTGCTCGAGCGTCGCGGTCTCCCAACCCTTCATGGCCGAACCCAGTCCGGTCGAGACTTTCGCCACGACGCTGGGGTCTTCGAAGTGCGTGGTCGCCTCCACGATGGCCTGGGCCATGCGAGCGGGGTCTTCACTCTTGAAGATTCCCGACCCGACGAAGACGGCCTCGGCTCCGAGTTGGAGGACGAGCGCCGCGTCCGCTGGTGTCGAGATACCCCCGGCGCAAAAGAGTGGCACGGGCAACTTCCCGGCCCCGGCGACCTCTTGGACCAGGGCGAGGGGTGCTTGGAGATCCTTCGCGAGCGCGTAGAGCTCGTTGGCGTCGGCACTGTGCAGTCGACGCATCTGCGCGTTGATCGTACGCAGGTGTCGGACTGCTTCGACGACGTTGCCGGTGCCCGCTTCACCTTTCGAGCGGATGAGGCACGCGCCTTCGCTGATGCGACGCAGCGCTTCACCCAAGTTCGTCGCGCCGCACACGAAGGGAACGGTGAAGGGCCATTTGTCAATGTGGTTCTCTTCGTCGGCCGGGGTGAGGACCTCGGACTCGTCGATGTAGTCCACGTCAAGGGCTTGGAGAATCTGTGCTTCCGCGAAGTGGCCGATGCGCGCCTTGGCCATGACCGGAATCGTCACCGTGGCCTGGATCTCTTGGATCATCAACGGGTCACTCATCCGAGCGACGCCGCCGTCGCGGCGAATATCCGCGGGGACACGCTCGAGGGCCATGACCGCAACGGCGCCCGCGTCTTCGGCGATCTTCGCCTGTTCGGGGTTCACGACGTCCATGATCACGCCGCCGCGAAGCATGTCGGCCAGTCCTCGCTTGACGAGCGCCGAGCCGGTGACCGAAGGGTTTGTGGAAGAACTCATACACCCAGCCTAATGGCCGACGTCTACCACTCTTCGAGCGCGCGAGCCCTCAGTTCGACGTCGTCGAGGTCGCCAAGGTCACGCTCACGCTTGTCGCTCCACTGGTTGAAGAAGACCCAGCGCCACTGCGCGTAGGCGGGGGTAAGAAAGAACGAGTCAGCGGCCGGTTGCTGACGTGCGCACTTTCGTAGAGCGCCAGCCAATCCGAGGGGGTAGCGGATGCTCGCCGCGGCCACCTCGTCGGCTCGGTAGGCCATACCACTGCCCGCGAGCGAGCGGCGCGCTTCGTCACTGAGATTAGAGACCGCGGCCAGGCTCTCGCGGTCCACGAGTCCGAGCCGTTGACGCGCGAGACAGTGCGCAACGACGCCTTCAAACTCGATGAGTTCGAAGTCCTGCATGAGAGCGCTCGTCACGAAGAGCGAGAACTTCGAACCGTCTGGCACCAGCGCGGCGTTGTAACCGGAGTCTCGAATGATGAACGCGCTGACGTTGTCGACCCCGAAGGTCGCCGCCAGCCGGTCGAGCACCGTGACGAGTCTCGATCGCTCGACGGCGTCGCCGCCCGCCGAGAACTGCGCGAGGAACTTCGCGCCGAGGGTCTGGCCCCGCTGGGCGGACGTCGCCACGACGCGACGCAGGTCCCAGCCGTAGGCGAGGCCGAAGACGACACCCAACACCGGGAGCCAGGGCGCGACCACGAAGCCCGCGATGAGCGCGGCGACGACGACGCCCACGGCGATCGTCTGTGGGAGACGGCGGCGGAACGCGAAGCGTCGAAGGACGCGTTCGTTCTCAGCGCGTTCGGTTGTCGACGGCGTGTACGGGTTCTGCCACGTGGGATCGAGCACGGGGGCGACGTAGCGAGGTCCGCGATCCCTCGAATCGTGAGGCCGATGAGAACGCCGTCGTTGCTTGGTTGCCACGACCTAAGGCTACTTGGTCGCTCGAAATATCTTCTGCGCTCGTGCGTATCGGTCTTCGTACTCGTCCATCAACGCGTTCATCGACCACCGTTCAGCGTGTTGGCGCGCCGCGGCGATCCTCTTGTCGCTCTCACCTTCGAGCGCTCGGATGATGGCGCCCTCGAGTGAGGAGACGTTGCCGGGCGTGAAGATGGTCGCGAAGTCGCCACCCGCCGCCCGGTAACCCTCGATGTCACTGGCCACGACGAGCGTCTCACTCGCCATGCCCTCGAGGAGCACGAGTCCGAAACTCTCGCCACGGGTAGAGGGCGCGATGAGCGCGTCCGCGCGGCGCAGCCACGCGCGCTTCTCCTCGTCACTGATCGGCCCGATGAAGACAATGCGCTGCGAACGGGCGGCGAGCGCCTGCAGACGAGCCCGTTCCGGTCCGTCACCGGCAATGACGAGTAGCCACGGACGTTCGCTTCGAGCGTTGTGATGATGCGCCGCCTCGACGGCCGTCGCGACACTCTTTCTCGCCTCGAGACGACCGACGTAGAACAGGACGGTCTCCGACGACCGTTGGCGCGGTGTCGCGACGAAACGCTCCATTTCGAATCCGTTGAAGAGGACGTCGCTCTTCAGACCGCACGCGTCTTCAATCGTTCGCGCCGCGGCCTTACTCACCGACACCGCGACGTCGAGGCGCGTCGCGAGGCGCTCGAGCAGGGGCTTCGTCAGACGAAGCGCGGGACCACTCCCGCTTCGATGAAACGTCCCGATCGACGGGCGCTTGTGCCGGTGCAACACCGACCATCCGAGAAGGGGCGCGAAGGGTTCATGGAAGTGCACGACGTCGGGGTTGAACGCTTCGACCGCTTCCTTGGCGCGCCACGCCGCAATCGGTGAGATCGTGAGGGGCGCTTTAGACCCGTTCGCGGGAAACGATGAACGTGGACCGAGCCGTGCTAGCCGCGCGGGAGTGTCGTAGTCCGTGACGTCGCTTGCGTCAGGCGCCACGATCAGGACGTCGCGACCGCGCGCACTAAGGACGCGACTCATCGCGAGGACCTGTTCTTGGACTCCCCCGTACACGCTGAGCGCGTAAGGCGACACGAGGGCGACGCGCTCGATGCTCACGAGGCGAATCGCGCTTCGAGTACGTGCCACTGTTCGGGCGCCCGACGGATAAGCCCCTCGAGTTCACGACTCAGCGCCTGGGTGACCCGCGTCACGTCGTCGCGAAGTCGACCCGAGCGCTCCGCCGCGATCGGTGGCGTGATCACGGCGAAATGGTCACGACCCGGACCGGTGTAACACGCGGCGGCCACGAGCGTCGCGCCCGTGCGCAGCGCCAGGGTCGCTGGTCCGGCGGGCATCGTCACCAGCTCGCCGAAGAACTCCACCGTCACGCCGTTTCCTTGAAGGTCGCGATCGCAGAGAAGGCCCACGACCTCGCCGCGGCGAAGTGTCGACAGTAACACCGCGCCGGCTCGGTCGTCGAGCGGCTCGACACGGATACCGATCGACTCTCGCTTCGCCTTGAACCATTCGAAGAGCGCCGGTGGCTCCAGCACTTCGGCGACCGCCGTCATGCCGAGGCCCACGGAGTCGAGATACGAGCCGCCCCACTCCCACGAGCCCACGTGCGGCAGTGCCACGATCACACCGAGGCCACGGTCTTTGGCGTCACGTAGATGCTCCAGACCTTCGGCGACGCAGAAGCGATCGTTGATGACGGGCTTGGAGAGAGCGGGAAGCTTCGCGCCCTCCGCCCAGTACTGTCCGTAGCTTTGAAAACCCCTCGTGACGAATTCGTCGAGGAGATCCGTCGACGCGTGCGTGCCCGGTGCCGAGAGAACGCGGTCGATGTTGGCGCGAAGGTTCTCTCGCCTCGTCTTGTCACGTCGACCAA
Organism: Acidimicrobiales bacterium; assembly: GCA_035949355.1. GTDB lineage: Bacteria > Actinomycetota > Acidimicrobiia > Acidimicrobiales > RAAP-2 > RAAP-2. The sequence continues at coordinate 5,594 of DASZIH010000094.1, read as the reverse complement.
GGTGTGAGGCGATCGAGCGCGCGAGCGCGACGTCAACGCGCTCGGGCAGTGCCTCCATGACGGTGCCCAGGGTCTTGAAGAGCGTGGCGCGCGAGTTGGTCGCCACAACTAGTGACGCGAGGTGCGGCTAAGACCTCGGCGAAGACGTCGGCTGTGCTGACGCGCACGCAGCGTCGACGTCGTGGAAGGTGCTGGTCGAGCAGCCACCTGCCATACGCGCCAGAACCGCCCACCAGCGGTCATGGCCGTGAGGCCCAACATGACCCAAAGCACGGGGATGAAGATCGCTGTCGCGAGAAGACCGACGCCGAGAAGGATCATGCGCTCGGCGCGCTCCATGAGGCCGCCCTTCGCCACGAGGCCCAGACTCTCCGCCTTCGAGCGCTGGTAGGAGATCATGAAGGTCGTCGTGAGAATCGCGAAGGGCAGCAGCGCCAGTTGGCCGTGGTGATGCGCCGTCAAATAGTAGGACGCACCGCCGAGAATGATGGCGTCGGCGAGTCGGTCCGACACCGAGTCGAAGAAACTTCCGCGCTGGCTCGCGCGATGCGAAGCCTTCGCGACGGGTCCGTCGAAGAGATCGTGAAAACCGGTCAGCGTCAAGAGCACGACGGCCCAGTAGTGCAGGCCCACCGCGATGGTCCACGCCGTCGCGCAGGCGAAGACCAGTCCCGACGCCGTAAGGACGTCAGCGGAAAAACCTATTCGAACGAGCCAGCGACCAATCGGCGCGGTCGTCGCGTCTACCGACTGGCGAAACTTGCCGTCGAACATCGACCCTCTTGGCTCATGGAGGCGAGTCTAGTTGTACCGCCCGGTAACACCCGGCTTAAAGACGTGCGTGAACCTTTCGCCACGTGGACGCGAGCGACTCGGGCAAAACGCGCGTCTCGCCGATGGTGGTCATGAAGTTGGTGTCGCCCAGCCACCGGGGCAGGGCGTGCGCGTGTAAGTGCTTCGGAATGCCCGCGCCGGCGGCGTGGCCGAGATTCATGCCCACGTTCATGCCGTCGGCCCCGTAGGCCTCGTTCAACGCGCGGATCGTGTCGCGTAGGACGAGAAAGAAATCTTCGTACTCGTCGTCGCTCAGTTCTTCAAGCCCGCCCACGTGGCGGATCGGCAGGACCAGGAGGTGACCAGATCCGTAGGGGAAGGCGTTGAGCACGACGAACGTCGAGGGGGTCTTTTTCAACACGCCCGTCGACTCTTCAACGGGCTCTCTCGCGAGCACGCAGAAGACGCACTCGCCCGCGTCCTTGTCGAGCTCACCGGCGAACGCGCTCGACACGTACGACTCTCGCCACGCCGCCGAGAATCGTTCCAGCGGCACTAGGGCGCCTCGGGCGACGCGTGACGTTCGATCTCGTCGACGAGGCGATCACTGAAGACCTCGACCGCCACCCCGCGTTCGGGATCGTTCGACCCGCGCGCGTTGATCCCGAGCGTCCCCTTCGCCAAGTCGTCGTCGCCGACCACCACCACGTACGGAATCTTCTCGAGCTTGGCCTTCCTGATCCGCGCGCCCAGCGGCTCTGCGGCCGCTTCGACGCTGACGCGTACGCCTCGTTCGCGAAGCCGTGCCGCCACGCCGTAGGCGTAGTCGTCGTGATCGTCTCGTACGCCAAGAACGCGCACCTGTTCAGGGCAGAGCCACGTGGGCAAGTTGCCGGCGTAGTGCTCGATGAGTATGGCCATGAAACGCTCCACGGAACCAAAGAGAGCCCGGTGAATCATGATCGGGCGTTCGCGAGCATTGTCGGGCGAGACGTAGGTGGCGTCGAAGTTCGCCGGGGTCTGAAAGTCCAACTGGATCGTGGACATCTGATGCGTGCGGCCAATGGCGTCGCGCGCCTGCACCGATATCTTCGGCCCGTAGAACGCGCCGCCGCCGGGATCGTGCACGAGGTCGAGTCCGGCCGCGTTGGCGACACTGGCGAGCGTCGACTCGGCTTCGGCCCACTCTTCGTCGCTGCCGACGGCCTTGCCGGGCGGCCGCGTCGAGAGCTCGAGGTAGAACTCATTCAGCCCGAAGTCGCGCAAGAGATCGAGGACGAAGGACAGCAGGCTCGCGAGCTCGTCGGCCATCTGTTCGCGAGTGCAAAAGATGTGCGCGTCGTCCTGGGTCATGCCGCGCACGCGCGTGAGCCCCTGCACGACGCCCGACTTCTCGTAGCGATAGACGGAACCGAACTCGAACATACGTAGCGGCAGTTCGCGGTAGCTGCGTTGGCGAGCCTTGAAGATCAACACGTGAAACGGGCAGTTCATTGGCTTGAGGTAGTAGCGCTGTCCCTCGTCGAGGACCATGGGCGGGTACATGCTCTCCGCGAACCACGTGAGGTGACCGGACGTCTCGAAGAGGTCCGCCTTGGAGATGTGCGGTGAGTACACGAACTCGTAGCCCGAGACCTCGTGGCGGTGGCGCGAGTACTCCTCGAGTACCCGACGAATGATGCCCCCCTTCGGATGAAAGACCGCCAGACCCGGTCCGATCTCACTCGGGAAGGAGAAGAGGTCGAGTTCATGCCCGAGACGGCGATGATCGCGCTTCTCAGCTTCGGCGAGTTGAGCGACGTGCGCCGCCAACGCGTCCTTCGACTCCCACGCCGTGCCGTAGATGCGCTGTAGCTGAGGCTTGGTCTCGTCGCCACGCCAGTAGGCACCCGCAACGCGCGTCAGCTGGAAGTGACCCAGTCGAGCGGTCGAAGGGACGTGCGGACCACGACAGAGGTCGACGAAAGTGCTCGTGTTCGAGTACGTCGACACGACGGTGGCGCTTCCCGCCTCCGCGAGGTCCTCGTCACTGCCGCCGTGAGCGACGGCCTCGATGATCTCGATCTTGAAGGGCTGGTCCCGGAAGAGGGCGAGGCCCTCGTCCACGGAGTACTCGGCGCGAACAAAGGGCTGTTCCTCGGCGATGATGGCGCGCATCTCCGCGTCGACCCGGAGCAAGTCATCGTCGCTAAAGTGCGCTCCACCAGGAAGTTCGAAGTCGTAGTAGAAACCGTCGTTGATCGCCGGCCCGATCGCGTAGTGCGCTCCGGGCCACAGGCGCGTCACCGCCTGGGCCATCACGTGCGCGCTCGAATGGCGGAGCACCTCGCGTCCGTCCTCGCTCGCCGGCGTGACGATGGACACCTTGTCGTGGTCAGCGAGCGGCGTCGACAGATCGGTCAGGACGCCGTTGACCCGCGCCGCCAGCGCGTCTTTCGCCAGGCGCGAGCCAATGGCTTTGGCGAGGTCGAGCGCGCTCGATCCTTCGCCGAGGGTGCGAACGCTTCCGTCGGGTAGCTCTACGTTGAGGTCGGTCATGGTGGCCTTTCGCTGGCTACAGCGTAATGCCGAGCAACGACGCCGCCGAAGCGACGTTGGCACCAGCGTGCGCGGCGGCGTCGATGGCGAGCAGTGCCGCGGGCGTATTGAGATCGTCGTCGAGAGCGTCACGCACGTCATCCAGCACCGACGACGCGCGCCCCGTCGTCAGTGTCGAGCGCCACGTCGCGAGCCGCGACTGTGCGTGCAGCAACAACTCGTCGCGCCACTCCCAGTCGTCGCGGTAGAACTGGTCGAGCAACGAGAGTCGCACCGCTGCGGGTTCGGAGCGAGCGACGAGTTCGTGCACGAACACCAGGTTGCCGAGCGACTTGCTCATCTTTATCCCGTCGAGGGCGACGATACCGACGTGCATCCAGTGCTTGACGAAAGGCGCGCCCGTCACGGACTCACTCTGGGCCGCTTCGCACTCGTGGTGGGGAAAGGCGAGGTCGCGCCCTCCTCCGTGCACGTCGACCGTTTCACCCAACTCGCGAAGCGCCAGCGCCGAACACTCGATGTGCCAACCCGGTCGCCCGGCGCCCCATCGCGACTCCCACGCCGGCTCGTCGTCGAGCGACGGCTGCCAGAGCACGAAGTCGAGGGGGTCGCGCTTGTTGAGGTCGTCGGGACGCCCGCCGTGAATGGCCGCGAGATCGAGCATCGCCTCGCGGTCCTCGTGACTGACTTGACCGAAGCGCGGGAACTTCGACACTTCGAAGTACACCGATCCATCGACCTCGTAGGCCAGTCCTCGATCGAAGGTCTCGCCGATAAGCGTCAAGATCTCGGGGATGGCGCCCGTGGCGCGAGGTTCCGCGTACACGGCGAGGAGATTGATCAGCTTCATGTCGCGCTCGAAGGTGACCATTTCCTGCGCGGCCAGATCGAGGTAGTTCACGCCGAGTTCTCGCGCTTTGCGCAAGATGTCGTCATCCACGTCGGTGACGTTGCGAACACAGTGGACCTCGTGACCAGCGTCGAGCAGTCGTCGGGTTAAGACGTCAAAGGAGAGGTAGACGAACGCGTGTCCTAGGTGCGCCGAGTCGTAGGGCGTGATGCCGCAGCTATACAACGTCGCGAGGGGTCCCACCTCGAGCGGAAAGACGCCGCGCCGCGCGCTGTCGTAGAGCTGCATCAGTTCGAAAGTCCTGCAAGTTTCACGTAGCTGTGGGCCTTGTGGCGAATATTGATCGAGACGCACACGGCGGTGAAGGCCTCGACCGCGCTGGCGAGTGACATCGAACCGGCGACGACGGCGCGAAGGCCCGGCATTTCGTTGACGACGCCGGCGACGACCTTACGGGCGTCGTCGTCGTCGGAGAAGATGACCACGTCGGCGTCGAGTGCGCTGTCGAGATCCTCCATCTCCCCCGCGGGCAAGTGGTGAAAAGCACCCACGATCGTGCTCGCAGGAAGCGCGAAAGCCAACTGTGCGGCCATCGATCCGCGCGGCGGGTACATCGGCACGAGTTCCTTTCCTTCGCGAGCGAGTGCGTTCACCATGGAGATGACGGTCTTGTTCGCGAGCGAGTCCTTGAGCGCACGCACGGTCGCGACGGATGAGTCCCACGGTGTCGCGACGACGACGAGATCACACGCGGCCGCGCCTTCGTTCGACGCGCCTCGCACACTTCCTTCGCCGCGCGGGTGCAACGTGCTTGCTACCTCTTGCGCACGCGCGTCGTCGCGTGATCCGATCACGACGTCGTAACCCGCGCTGGCGAGACGAATCGCGACGCCGCGTCCCGCGGGACCAGTACCACCCAAGATGCCCACCGTCGTCATTGTCGTCCTCGTCGCTCGTAATGCCTAGAAGTACGCTAACAAGATGGCACTCCTGAAAGATCACCGTATCTTGGTCACTGGCGTCTTGACCGACGACTCTCTCGCCTTCGGCATCGCCAAGCGCGCGCTCGAAGAGGGCGCGACGGTGGCCCTCTCGGGCGCCGGACGCGGCACGTCGCTCACGCGGCGCACGGCGAAGAAGTTGGGCGACGTCGGTGAGATCATCGAACTCGACGTCACCAAACCTGAAGAGATCGACGCGGCGGTGCTCGAAGTCGAGTCCCGATTTGGCCGCCTGGACGGCCTCGTGCACGCCATCGCCTTCGCCCCGCAGTCCTGTCTCGGCAGCGGCATGTTCGCCGCCCCCTTCGAAGACGTCGCGACCGCCATGCACATCTCGACTTACTCACTCGCCGCCCTGGTGGGAGCGTTTCGTCCGCTGCTGCAGAAGAGCACCGCCTTCGGTGGCGCGTCCGTCGTGGCACTCGACTTCG
>DASZIH010000093.1:0-35910 GCA_035949355.1 Acidimicrobiales bacterium | reverse complement strand
CATCCAGGGCCTCTCGCCGACCAGCCAGGGCAGGTACCACGGGTTGCGCAACAAGGCGTACGGCACCCAGGTCGTCGCTGGGACCAATCCCAATCGTGCCGGCTCCGAGATCGAGGGCATCCCGGTCTACGCCTCCGTGGCCGAGGCCGCGGCTGCGACCGGCGCCACCGCCAGCTTCATCTCCGTCCCCCCCAAGGGGGCGCCAGCGGCCATCGAGGAGGCCGCGTCGGCCGGGATCACCTTCATCGTCTGCATCACCGAGGGCATCCCCGCCCACGACGAGGCGCTGACCTACAACCGACTCGTCGAGGAGTTCCCGGGCGTGCGACTGCTGGGACCGAACTGTCCGGGCATCATCAGCCCGGGAAAGTGCAACATCGGCATCACCTCGGGCGACATCGCGTTGGCCGGGGGACCGGTGGGGATCGTGTCGCGTTCGGGCACGTTGACGTACCAAGCTTTGCACGAACTCAGCATGCAGGGGATCGGTCAAACCACGTGCGTGGGCATCGGCGGCGACCCCGTGCCGGGAACGAACTTCATCGACTGCCTCGCGGAGTTTGAGAAGGACCCCGAGACGAAGGCCGTGATGATGATCGGCGAGATCGGTGGCTCGGAAGAAGAGCGCGCCGCGGAGTGGATCAAACTCAACATGACCAAGCCAGTCGTCGCGTACGTGGCGGGCGTCACCGCGCCGCCGGGACGAAAAATGGGCCACGCGGGCGCGATCATCTCTGGCTCGAAGGGCACGGCGCAAGCCAAGATGGACGCACTCACGGCGGCCGGCGTGTTCGTCTGTCAGAACCCGACGGAAGCCGGCGCGAAGATGGTCGAGATCGTCAGGGCGATGTAGCGCTTGGCCCCGGTTCGTCTCTGCGTGTTGGTGTCGGGTTCGGGCACGATCCTCGAAGCAATGCTGAACGCGGGACTCGAGATCACCTTGGTTGCCGCCGACCGACCGTGTCGCGCGCTCGACGTCGCGAGCGCCGCCGGCATCACCGCGGTGCTGGTGGACCGTGAGAAGTTCGGCGGCTTCACGTCGTCCTTCGACCGCGACGCCTACACCGCGGAGCTCACGCGACTCCTCGTCGAGGAAGGTGTCGATCTCATCGCGATGGCGGGCTTCGGCACGATCGTCACGGGCACCCTCCACCGGGCGTTTCCGGGGCGAGTCCTCAACACCCATCCCGCGTTGCTGCCGGACTTCAAGGGTTGGCACGCCGTTCGAGCGACGTTGGCGGCGGGGGCCACGGTGTCGGGGTGCACGGTCCATGTCGCGACCGAAGCGCTCGACGACGGGCCCATCCTCGCGCAGCGTCGCGTCGACGTCTTGAGCAGCGACGACGAGTCGTCGCTGCACGAGCGGATCAAGACCGTGGAGCGGACGCTCTATCCCGAAGTCATCGCTAGGGTGATGGCGTCACTCGCGCAAGGCTTCGAGCCCGAGAGTGTCGCGGGCACGATGGAGGAGAGCTAGATGCGGGCGTTGTTGAGCGTGTGGAACAAGACCGGGCTCCTCGAGTTCGCTCAGGGCCTTCACGCGCAAGGCTTCGAGCTCGTCGCCTCGGGCGGCACCGCGAGAGCCCTTGGTGACGCTGGCGTCGCCCACGTCGACGTCGCGGACGTCACCGGTTTTCCCGAGATGCTCGACGGACGGGTGAAGACCCTCCACCCGCGCATCCACGCCGGCATCCTCGCCGACCTCGACCTCGACGAGCACCGCGCGGCGCTGGCCGAACACGACATCACCGCCATCGACCTCGTCGTGTGCAATCTCTATCCCTTCACCAGCGATCCTTCGATCGAGCTCATCGACATCGGGGGACCGGCGATGGTTCGTGCGGCGGCGAAGAATCACGCGCACGTGGGCGTGCTCACGAGTCCCTCGCAGTACGCGTCGGTGTTGGAGGAGATCGAGAAGACCGGTTCGCTCTCGGACGCGACGCGCCACGCGCTCGCGCGCGCCGCCTTCGCGCACACCTCGGCTTACGACGCGCAGGTCGTTCGCTGGCTCGACGGAGGCGGCGTCCTCGGTGAAGCTCCGAGTGCGCTCGACGCTGCCGTGCCCGAGACCCTGCACCTTTCGCTCGAGCGCGCCGAAGTGACGCGCTACGGCGAGAACCCCCATCAGATCGGTGCGCGGTACCGGTTCGCGGGAACGACCCCGTGGTGGGACGGCGTCACCAAACACGCTGGTAGCGCCTTGTCGTACCTCAATCTCTTCGACGCCGACGCCGCGTGGCGCCTCGTGCACGAGCTGCGCACCGACGCACCAGGGCTGTCGGCAGTGGCGATCATCAAGCACGCCAACGCGTCGGGTGCCGCGCTCGGCACGTCACTCGCCGACGCCTTCGCGAAGGCGCTCGCCGCCGACCCGCAGAGTGCCTTCGGCGGTGTCGTCGCCATCGACGGCGAGGTCGACCAGACGTTGGCGACGCTGATCGCCGCCGGTCCGCAAGCCGACGTCATCATCGCGTCGCGATTCAGCGACGACGCCATCGCGACGCTCGTCTCGCGACGTAAGGCGACGCGTCTCTTGAGCGCTCCGGCGCCAGAACCCCTCGGTCTCTCGGTTCGCACGTTCGGTGACACTGCGCTCGTGCAGAACGCCGACGAGCTCGTGGTTCCGGTAGTCGAGTGGCGTTGTGTCACCGAAGCGACGCCGAGCGCTCAACAGCTCCAAGACCTCGCCGTGGCGTGGCGAGTTTGCGCGCGAACGACGTCCAACGCCATCGTCATCGCGAAAGACGGCGTGGCCGTGGGCGTGGGCGCGGGACAGCAGTCGCGCGTCGTCTCCGCCGGCATCGCGGTGAACAAAGCGGGTGACTTCGCGAAGGGCGCCGCCGCCGCGTCCGACGCCTTCTTCCCCTTCGCCGACGGACTCGAGTCGCTCACGGACGCGGGCGTCACGTCCGTGGTGCAGCCGGGAGGCTCGGTGCGCGACGCCGAAGTCATCGACGCGGCGAACAAAGCCGGCATCGTGATGATGCTCACCTCCGAGCGACACTTTCGACACTAGGAGCGCCATGACCGCAGAACTGCTGAACGGGGAACCCGTCGCCGCTCGCATCAAGATGGAGCTGGCCGATCGAGTGCAGCGTCTGGTCGCGGCTGGCCGCACGCCAGGTCTCGGCACGATCCTCGTGGGCGACGACGTCTCGAGTGCGCGCTACGTCGAGATGAAGGTCGAAGAGAGCGCCGAGATCGGAATTCGCTCCTTCGACGAACACCTTCCCTCCACCGCGACCCAAGCGGACATCGAAGCCATCATCGATCGTTTCAACGACGATCCCAACGTCCACTCGATCCTGGTGCAACTCCCGCTTCCCGATGGGATGAGCGAAGAGGAAGTACTGCTCCGGGTGAAGCCCGAAAAGGACGTGGACGGCCTGCATCCGACGAATCTCGGGCGTCTCGTCATGGGCGCACCGGGACCACTGCCCTGCACGCCGAACGGGATCGTCGAACTGCTCGCCGCCTACGACGTGCCCGTCGAAGGTAAGCACGTCGTGATCATCGGACGCGGTGTCACCATTGGTCGACCGTTGGCACTCTTGATGGCAACGCGGCGCCCGCACTGCAACGCCGCGGTCACGGTGGTCCACACGGGCGTCGAGGACATGAAAGAGATCGTCCTCACCGGTGACGTCGTCGTCGCCGCGGCCGGAAGAGCCGGACTCGTCACGCGCGACATGGTGAAGCCCGGCGCGGCCGTCGTCGGTGCGGGCACGACGTTCTTGGGAAGGAAACTCCTGAGCGACGTCGCCGAGGACGTCGATGAAGTGGCGCGTTGGATCACGCCGCGGCTCGGTGGCGTCGGTCCGATGACTCGTGCCATGCTGTTACGCAACGCCGTCCTAGCAGCAGAGAAGGTCCGATGACGATAAAAGACAGTCGAGGTCGTGAGTATGACGAACGTCCGTGGGGATCGTTCACGGTGCTCGATGATGAACTCTTCGATCACAAGGTAAAGCGCATCGTCGTCGCGCCGGGCAAGCGTCTCAGTTACCAACGACACTCCCGTCGCGCCGAGCACTGGTTCGTCGTGAACGGCACCGCGACCGTCACGTTGGACGACGTCGAGTACGAGGTACCGACCGGTGGCTCAATCGAAATCGCCCTCGGACAGAAGCATCGCTGCGAGAACCGCGGCACGACGCCGGTCGTTTTCATCGAGGTCCAACACGGTACGTACTTCGGCGAAGACGACATCGAGCGCATCGAAGACGACTTCGGTCGCGCTAACTAGTTCTGTGCGCGTCGACGATCTCCTCGCCGAGGGACTGACACGTTCGTTCGAGTTCTTCCCACCGAAGTCCGACGAAGAGAGCGCGGTTCTCGAACAGTCGCTGCTCGACCTTGACCCCCTCGAGCCCTCCTTCGTCTCGGTGACGTATCGAGGAGGCCGCGAGTCACGCCAGCGCACCTTCGACCTCGTCACCGAGATTCAACAGACGGGCCACGTCACGGCGATGGCCCACTTGATCTGCGTCGGTCACCGCCGAGACGAGATGCGCGATCTGCTGAAGAACTACCTCGACGCGGGCGTCAACAACGTCATGGCGCTCGGGGGCGACCTCCCCGAAGGACCCGACGTCGTTCCCTCGGAGTTCACGTACGCCCTCGAACTCGTCGAACTCGTGCGCGAGGTGGGAGAGTTCTGCGTCGGCGTGGGCGCCCACCCTCAGGGGCACCCACGTTCGAAGGACCTGGCCTCGGATAGAAAGCATCTCGCGAGGAAGCTCGAAGCGGCCGACTTCGCCGTCACGCAGTTCTTCTTCGAGCCCGACGAGTGGGTCCGGCTCGTCGGTGAACTCACGGAACTCGGCGTGGAGAAGCCCGTGTTGCCCGGCATCATGCCCGTGACCACGCTGAGCGGCGTAAAGAGGATGGCGACCATGGGCGCCAGCGTGCCCGCGCCACTCGTGCAGCGTCTCGAGGCGGCGAACGCTCGTGGCGGAGCACCCGCCGTTCGCGCGGAGGGCATCCTCGCCGCGACCGAACTGTGCGCGCGACTGCTCGAAGAGGGGGCGCCGGGTCTGCATTTTTACACCTTGAACCGATCGACCGCGACGCGCGAGATCTACCACGCCCTCTTCACCTAGGCGACCCATTTCGGTCGCCGTTCGGCCCAAAAGTGACTCTGGAAATCGCCGTAGGATGTGAACATGGCTGAGAAAATCACAATGAGTACAGAGGGCGTCCTGCACGTCCCGGACAACCCGATCATCCCTTACATCGAAGGCGACGGCATCGGGATCGACATCTGGCCGGCCGCACAACTCGTGCTCGACGCGGCTGCGAACAAGTACGGCAAGACCATCGCCTGGAAGGAAGTGCTCGCGGGTCAAAAGGCCTTCGACGAGACCGGCAACTGGCTTCCTGAACAGACCGTCACCGACTTTCGCGATCACCTCATCGGCATCAAGGGACCACTGACGACGCCCATCGGCGGGGGCTTTCGGTCCCTCAACGTGGCGCTGCGTCAGATCATGGACCTCTACGTGTGCCTGCGCCCCGTGCGTTGGTTCCAGGGCGTGCCCTCACCGGTGAAGCGCCCCGAAGACGTCGACATGGTGATCTTTCGCGAGAACACCGAGGACGTCTACGCCGGACTCGAACTCGAGGCCGGAAGCGCGGACGCGGAGAAGTTGCGCGTCTTCGTGAAGGAAGCCTTTGGCTGGGACGTTCGTGAGCACTCGAGCCTCGGCCTCAAGCCCATCTCGGAGTTCGGTTCCAAGCGCCTGATCCGCGCAGCGCTCAAGTACGCGGTGAGCCACGGACGAGAGTCGGTGATGTTGGTGCACAAGGGCAACATCCAGAAGTACACCGAAGGTGCCTTCATGCAGTGGGGCTACGAATTGGTGAAAGAGGAGTTCGACGACGTGGCCGTTGGCTGGGACGACTGCAACGGCAAGCCCGGCTCGAAGATCCTCGTGAAGGACGTCATCGCCGACATCGCGCTCCAGCAGGTCTTGACGCGCCCGAAGGAGTACGACGTCATCGCGACGACGAACCTCAACGGTGACTACATGTCCGACGCCCTGGCCGCCCAGGTCGGGGGCATCGGCATCGCGCCCGGAGCGAACATCAACTACGTCACCGGTCACGGTATCTTCGAGGCCACGCACGGCACGGCGCCGAAGTACGCCGGCCAAGACAAGGTCAACCCCGGCTCCGTCTTGTTGTCGGGCGTCTTGATGTTCGAGCACCTGGGCTGGACCGACGCCGCGAACGACATCGTCAAGGCCCTCGAGGCGACCATCGCCGACAAGATCGTCACCTACGACTTCGCCCGCTTGATGGACGGCGCGACCGAAGTCAAGTGCTCGGAGTTCGGCGCGGCCATCGTCGAGCGTCTCTAAGAACGTAGAAGGAGCATCATGACCACCCCCGTCCACGTCACCGTGACCGGCGCCGCCGGCCAGATCGGTTACTCGTTACTGTTTCGCATCGCCTCGGGCGCGCTCTTCGGCCCCGACACGCCCGTGATTCTTCGCCTGCTCGAGATCGAGCCTGCGATGAAGAGTCTCGACGGCGTCGTCATGGAGCTTGACGACTGTGCCTTCCCCCTTCTCGCGGGTATCGAAGCGACGAGCAATCTCACGCACGCCTTCGACGGCACGAACTGGGCGCTCCTCGTGGGCTCCATCCCGCGCAAGGCCGGCATGGAGCGCAGTGACTTGCTCAACGTGAACGGCGGCATCTTCAAGCCCCAGGGTCGAGCGATCGCCGAGAACGCGGCCAGCGACGTGCGCGTGCTCGTCGTCGGAAACCCGTGCAACACGAACTGTCTCATCGCACGTTCCAACGCGCCCGAAGTCCCCGCCGATCGATGGTTCGCCATGACACGCCTCGACCAGAACCGCGCGGAGACACAGCTGGCGAAGAAGGCCGGCGTCGCCGTGAAGGACGTCAAGAACCTGGCGATCTGGGGCAACCACTCCGCGACGCAGTTCCCCGACTTCGCCAACGCGACCGTCAACGGCCAGAAGGTTCCTGACGTCATTGACGACCACGCGTGGCTCCAGGGCAACTTCATCACCACCGTACAAAAGCGTGGTGCCGCGATCATCGAAGCCCGCGGACTGAGTTCCGCGGCGTCGGCCGCGAACGCCGCGATCGACACCGTCGTGAGTCTCGTGAACGCGACACCCGCCGACGACTGCGCCTCTATCGGCGTGACCAGCGAAGGCGCGTACGGCGTGCCCGAAGGATTGACCTTCGGCTTTCCTGTGCTCGCGGACGGACAGGGTTCGTGGAAGGTCAAAGAAGGGTTCGAGCTCGACGAGTTCGCCCACGAGCGCATCAAGATCACGACCGACGAGCTCGTCGGTGAGCGCGACGAGGTGCGCGCACTCGGACTTATCTAAAGGAAGACGCGGTAACCCGTGTTCCGATTGTGGGTAACGATCACTGATCGGATTCGACGGATGGCCAAGGGCTAGGGCGCCGTTCCCCAGAGCCTTTCCGAGAAGAGATCACGTGGTGCTACGTTCGAATTTTGCGTATCGAACGTCATCTGATCGAGGAGTGATCGTGGACGACCCCCGGACGAATTCAGCTGTATCGCCGCCGACACCACAGCCGGTGCTGGCGTCCCTCACTGAGTCGGCGATTTTCCTCTCGGTGACGATGCGCGAAGGCGCCGAGAGCGAAGTTCACGATCTACTTTCTGACTTGTCAGGCCTCCAGCGCGCGGTGGGATTTCGGGTCCCCGAAGCGCTACTCAGCGTTGTCGCGGCCATTGGGGATACGGCGTGGGATCGGCTCTTCTCGGGGCCTCGACCGCGTGACCTCCATGAATTTCGTGAGGTGCGTGGAGACAAGCACGTGGCTCCCTCGACGCCGGGCGATCTTATGTTTCATATTCGGGCTCGACAGATGGACCTTTGCTTCGAAGTGGCGACGTTGATTATGGACCGGCTCCGCGGTTCCGTGGTCGTCGTTGACGAAACGCACGGCTTTAAGTATCTCGATGAACGTGATCTGCTCGGCTTCGTCGACGGGACCGAAAACCCGGTCGGTCGCGCGGCGGCGGACGCGGCGCTCGTCGGCGCAGAGGACCCGGCCTTCTCCGGATCGAGTTACGTCATCACTCAGAAGTATCTCCACGACCTTGGCGCGTGGAATCTTCTCTCGGATGAGGAGCAGGCGAAGGTCGTGGGACGTAGCAAGCTCTCGAACGTAGAACTGCCCGACGAGGTCAAGCCCTCCAACTCCCACGTAGCGCTCAACACCATCGTCGACGAGCAAGGGGTCGAGCACGACATCGTACGAGACAACATGCCCTTTGGCTCAGTGGGGGTGGGGGAGTTCGGTACCTACTTCATTGGCTACGCTCGCTCACCCGCCGTTACGGAATTGATGCTCCAGCGCATGTTCGTGGGCGAGCCTCCGGGCAACTACGACCGGATTCTGGATTTCTCTACGCCCATCACCGGAACACTCTTCTTCGTCCCCACCGCTGACTTCCTCGACGACCCACCCCCGGCGCCTTCGCGAGAACACTGAAGGTCCTTCTCTTCGAAGCGGGACGGCCCGAAGAGAAGGGCTTCCAGCGTGGGCTCGGGATTCGATCCCACCACCTCGGACCTAGACGTCTCCGGGTCGCTCACTTCCAATGGCGTGAGTGCTCTGTAGCCAGCCGATAAGTGGCACGAGTCCCTGCACGTCGCCACGGACTTTGAACCGTCCCTCACGCAACGCGACCGCGCTGTTGAGCGTGCCCGCCGTCAGCGCTTCCGCGTCCTTGAACGAGAGTCGGACCACGGCGTTCGCCGCGAGGTGATCGCCCAACTCGGCGTACGCGCCGCTGGCACTGACGCTGAAGGTGAGCGCGTGAGGCGCGGAACTTGGCCCGTCGGTGAGTTCGAGAACGACTCGAAAGACGGAATTCGGATCGTCGAGTGGCGCTGGACCCGCGGCAGCGAGTGTGTCGTTGAGTGACGACAACCACGCGGCACTGAGGAAGGCCGCCATCGCTTAGGGAGCCGGCTGTAAGGCCGCGTCGGCCGCCGACCTCTTCGGCTTGCGTCGAATCTTTCGTCCGAGCCAGGCGACGGGGTCGTAGTGGGCGTCGACGACGCGCTCCTTCAACGGGATGATCGCGTTGTCGGTGATCTTGATGTGCTCGGGGCAGACCTCGGTGCAGCACTTGGTGATGTTGCAGTATCCGAGTCCCATGTCCTCTCGGATGAGGTCACGGCGGTCGTTCTGGTCGAGCGGGTGCATCTCGAGTTCGGCGTAGCGGATGAAGAAACGCGGGCCGGCGTAGTGCTCCTTGTTCTCCTCGTGGTCGCGGATGACGTGACAGACGTCTTGGCACATGAAGCACTCGATGCACTTGCGGAACTCTTGGCCGCGTTCGACGTCCTCTTGGAACATGCGGTAGCCACCCTCGGGCATGGGCGGGGGCAGGAGCGCTGGCACCTTCGCGGCCTGGACGTAGTTGAACGAGACGTCCGTGACGAGGTCGCGGATGATGGGAAAGGCCTTCATCGGCGTGACCGTCACGGTTCCCTTGGGCAACGTGTCCATGCGCGTCATGCACATGAGACGGGGCTTACCGTTCACCTCAGCGGAACAGGACCCGCACTTGCCGGCCTTGCAGTTCCAGCGGCACGCGAGGTCGGGTGCGTCGGTCGCTTGAATGCGGTGGATGACGTCGAGGACGACCTCCCCCTCGTTCTGCTCGAGCGTGTACGTCTCGAAGTCACCGCCGTTGGCGTCGCCACGCCACACGCGCATGGTTACGTCAGCCATTACTTGTCCTCCTCGAGAAGAGCCTTCAGCTCGTCGGGCATGGTGAGAAGCGGCGACGCCACGACCGAGACGGGGTCGTCCCAGTGGCCGCCGTCGGAACTCTGGGCGAAGTTGAGCTTGCCCAACTCTGGGTCCGCGTTGGGGAAGTCCTCTCGGGTGTGGCCACCGCGCGACTCCTTCCTCCGCAGGGCGCCGTTCGTCACGCATTTGGACACGCTGATCATGGCCGGAAGGTCCGTCGCGAGGTTCCAGCCAGGGTTGTAGGCCCGGCCACCCTTCACGGAGACGTTCTTCACGCGCGCGGTGAACTCGTCGAGCGCGACGATCGCGGTGTCGAGTTCACCCTGATTGCGAATGATGCCGACGTTGACCTGCATCATCTCTTGCAGGTCGTGCTGGACGTCGTAGGGGTTCTCGCCGTTCGTGCGCTCGAAAGGCGCCAGCGCCTCCTTGATGGCGTGGTCGACCTCTCCTTGATCGAAGGACGTCGCGACGTCGCCGGCTTCGATGTACTCCGCCGCGCCGATGCCCGCGCGGCGACCGAAGACGATGAGGTCCGAGAGCGAGTTACCGCCCAGACGGTTGGCGCCGTGCATGCCGCCGCCCACTTCGCCCGCGGCGAAGAGCCCGGGTACGACCGTCGACTGGGAGTCCGCGTCGACTTGGACGCCCCCCATGATGTAGTGACACGTCGGGCCGATCTCCATGGCCTCGCGCGTGATGTCGACGCCCGCGAGCTCCATGAACTGGTGGTACATCGACGGCAGGCGTCGTCGGATGAACTCGGGTGAGCGTCGTGACGCGATATCGAGGAAGACACCGCCGTGGGGACTCCCACGACCGGCCTTCACTTCGGTGTTGATCGCGCGCGCGACCTCGTCACGGGGCAAGAGCTCGGGGGGGCGGCGACCGGCGCTGTGGTCGTCGTACCACTTGTCGGCCTCTTCTTCTGACTCTGCCGTCTCCGCGCGGAACATCGGAGCGACGTAGTTGAACATGAACCGTTCGCCGAGCGAATTGCGAAGCACCCCGCCGTCACCGCGCACGCCCTCGGTGACGAGGAGCCCGCGCACGCTGAGGGGCCAGACCATGCCGGTCGGGTGGAACTGGACGCACTCCATATCGATGAGCTTCGCTCCCGCCCACAGCGCCATCGCGTGGCCGTCGCCCGTGCTCTCCCACGAGTTCGAGGTGAACTTCCACGACTTGCCGGCGCCGCCGGTGGCGAGGACGACGGTCTTGGCTTGGAACGTGATGAACTCGCCGGTGGCGCGCCAGTACCCGACGCAGCCCGCGACGCGCCCGTCGGCGTCGTGGACGAGTTGGAGAACCTTGCACTCCATGAACACGTCGGTTCCCATCGAGACGACCTTTTGCTGCAGGGTGCGAATGAGCTCGAGGCCGGTGCGGTCGCCGACGTGGGCGAGGCGCGCGAAGCGGTGTCCGCCGAAGTCACGTTGGAGGATCTTGCCGTCCTTGGTGCGGTCGAAGAGTGCGCCCCAGTGTTCGAGCTCCCACACGCGATCGGGTGCTTCTTTCGCGTGGAGTTCGGCCATGCGGTAGTTGTTCAAGTACTTGCCGCCGCGCATGGTGTCACGAAAGTGCACCATCCAGTTGTCCTCGGGGTAGACGTTGCCCATCGCCGCGGCCATGCCACCCTCCGCCATGACCGTGTGCGCTTTGCCGAGGAGCGACTTGGTGACGATGCCGACCTTGAGGCCACGCTGACCCGCTTCGATGGCGGCGCGAAGTCCCGCGCCACCGGCGCCGATGATCAGTACGTCGTACTCGTGGTGTTCGGTCGTTACGTCGGTCACGAAAGAGTCCTTAAACCTAGAAGAGCTTGTAGTCGGAGATGGCGCCAGAGGCCACGAGTCGCACGTAGACGTCGGTGAGGGCGACGAAGACGAGCGACGCCCAGGCGAAGTTCATGTGCTTGGCGTTGAGCGGCGTCACGAACTTCCAGAACTTGTAGCGAATCGGGTGAGCCTTGAAGCTCTTCACCTGCCCCCCGCAGAGGTGACGACAGGCGTGGCACGACAGTGAGTACAGCCAGAGCAACGTGGCGTTCACCGTGAGGACGATCGTGCCGACCGTGACGCCCCAGCCGAGGCCGGGCTGGTGGAACGCGAGCACCGCGTCGTAGGTGAGCAGCACGTTGAACAACAGGCCCGCGTAGAAGAAGTAGCGGTGCAGGTTCTGCATCAACAGTGGGAATCGGGTCTCGCCCGAGTAGGAGCCGTGCGCGTCGGCGACGGCGCAACTCGGTGGCGACCACCAGAACGCGCGGTAGTAGCTGCGACGGTAGTAGTAACACGTCAGTCGAAAACCTAACGGGAAGATCAAGATCAACAGGGCGGGGGACAGCGTCCAGGCGTTCACCGAGAAGACGAACTTAGCGCCGGGCACACAGCTGCCACCGATGCAGGGCGAGTAGAAGGGGCTGATGAGGTCGCGGTGCACGAGGGCGCCGACGTAGTAGTACTTGTTCTGAAAGGCCGCCCACGTCGAATAGATGACGAAGGCGGTGAGGATCGCGACCGTTACGAGGGGCTGGATCCACCAGCGGTCCTTGCGCAGTGTCGGTTCGTTCGGACCGCCCCGCGTTCCACCCAGTTGAACCTTGGTCGAGCTCTCTAGGGCCGTCACAGACACTCCTCGTTAGTAGTCCCCCGGGTACCACACTGCAAAGTCAATACTAGGCAGCGTGCGCGCGACGGCTAAGACGCGCGCACGTCACCCCCAACAAAAACGATGATGAACGACTCGAAAGAACTTTGACGTCGTTCTTCGACTACTGCGAACCGCCGCGACGACCTTCGGCCGTTCCTCCGAACAGTGCCCAGACCACCAACCCAAGTCCGGGAATCAAGAACCAGATGCCGAAGACCAGGGCGAGCACGAGGAAGAAGGCGCCCATACCGAGGGTAAAGGGCCAAATCGACGTGCCGGGAAACGCGCCGACGACACCCGCCCCTTGGGCTTGTGTCGCG
The DNA here is from genome assembly GCA_035949355.1 of Acidimicrobiales bacterium. Lineage (GTDB taxonomy): Bacteria > Actinomycetota > Acidimicrobiia > Acidimicrobiales > RAAP-2 > RAAP-2. Next base: position 23,152 of record DASZIH010000093.1, on the reverse strand, counting down.
TGGGGATCGTCTTCGGGTCGCGCGCGCATGCGACGGCTCCACCAGTAGTAGTAGCCACCGGGCAAGAAGCACAGCAGCATGCCCGAGAACATCATCACGCTGCCCGCGTTCTCGTGGCCCCAGTTCCAGTAGACGGCGACCATCGCGCCGAAGAAGAGCCCGAGGCTCAACAAGACCTTCGCTTCAGTCCTCATGTGACGGGCACTTCATCGTGGTGTTCGTGGTGGTGGCCGTGTTCTGCCGCGGTGTGGCCGGGGTGGTTGTAGTCCCACGTCGGACGTTCGGATCGAATCTGGGGCAGTCGGTAGAAGTTGTGGTGTGGGGGAGGCGAAGTGGTGAACCACTCGAGCGTGTGCCCGTCCCACGGGTTGTCACCCGCCGGGTACTTCTTCCAGCTGTAGACGATGTTCACCATGAAGGCCACGGTGGAGACGCCGACCAGGACTGCGCCTATGGTCGAGATCTGGTTCAAGTACTGCCACGACGGGTGCAGCGGGTAGGCGGCGATGCGTCGCGGCATGCCGCGAAGGCCGAGCAGGTACATCGGCAGCGTGAAGACTTGGGTGCCGATGAACAAGAACCAGAACTGGATCTTGCCGATGGTCTCGTTCAAGAGGTACCCGGTGATCTTCGGTCCCCAGTAGTAGAGACCACCCATCGCGCCCATCAACAGCGCCATCACGATGGAGTGGAAGTGCGCCACGACGAAGTAGGTGTCGTGAGTGAAGAAGTCGAGCGGCGGGCTGGCGAGGTAGATGCCGGTGAGTCCGCCGATGAGGAACGTGATGAGAAAGCCCACCGCCATCAACATGGCGGTGGAGAACCAGACTTCCCCTCGCCACATGGTGCCGATCCAGTTGAACATCTTGATACCCGTGGGCACCGCGATCAAGAGACTCATGATGGAGAAGAACGGCAACAACACGACGCCGGTGGTGAACATGTGGTGCGCCCAGACGCCGAGCGAAAGCGCACCGATGGAGAGCGTCGCGAAGACCATTCCTTTGTAGCCAAACACGGGCTTGCGCGAGAAGACGGCGATGATCTCGGTGACCATGCCGAAGAACGGTAGGGCCAAGATATAGACCTCCGGATGGCCCCAGAACCAGAAAATATGCTGCCAGAGGACGGGCACCCCCCCGCCTTGGACCGAGAAGATGTGCGTACCGAAGTGTCGGTCGCAGTACAGCATGATGAGTCCCGCGGTCAGCACGGGGAACGCGAGGAGGATCAAGATCGCGGTGATGAGGAGGTTCCAGGTGAAGATCGGCATGCGGAACATCGTCATGCCCGGCGCTCGCAGGTAGAAGACCGTCGCGCAGAGGTTGACGCCCGTGAAGATCGCGGAGAAACCCGTGAGGAGCAGTCCACCGATCCAAAGGTCTGCGCCGGCACCGGGTGTGTTGATCGAGTTGGACAGGGGCGCGTAGGCGACCCAACCGAAGTTCGCGGCGCCGCCGGCGACGAAGAAACCCGACAACATCGTGATCGAGCCCGTCAGGTAGAGCCAGTAGCTCAACGCGTTGAGGCGTGGGAACGCCATGTCCGGTGCACCGATTTGGATGGGCACGATGATGTTCGCCAACGCGCCGAAGGCGAAGGGGCCGACGAAGAGGTAGATCATCACCGAACCGTGCATGGTGAAGAGTTCGTTGTACTGCGCGAAGGAGACCAGCGAGCCGTTCGACGTCGTGAGTTGCGCGCGGATGACTTCGGCCAACGCGCCGCCGATCACCATCATGATGACCGCGGTCACGGTGTAGGACATGCCGATGACCTTGTGGTCCGTCGAGGTCATCCACTTCAAGATGCCCGTCGGACCGTGGTGCTCCTCGTGCTCGTGGTCGTCACCGTGGACCGCGATGGGCGGGTCGAGCACGTCAGTCATCAGTTGTTCCCTTCGCTCTTCGTGGACTTCGTCGGTACGACGGACGACGTCTGCTGATTCGTAGCGGTCTGCGCGGCGTTCGCGGCGTTCGAGTTGGCGTTACTCGCGAGCCACGCCGTGTACTCGGACTGACTGACGACCTTCACGCGAAAGACCATGAGTGAGTGGTAGAGACCGCACAGCTGCGTGCACTGCCCGTCGAAGGTCCCGGTGTTCACGGCGCGAAGCGTGAACTGGTTCAACACGCCCGGCAACGCGTAACGAGAGAAGTTGAAGTCGTGCACGTAGAAACCGTGAATGACGTCTGACGAGGTCAGATTGATGTGCACGTTGGTGTTGACGGGCATGACCATGATCGGGTCTTGGGTGGTCTGACCCACGACGACGACGTTCTGGCCGGGGTACGTGAACTTCCAACCCCACTGAAAGGCGTTGACGTCGATGGTGACGCTTGTCTTGGGGTTCGCGACCTCTTTGTTCTCGACGACCAAGGTGGCGGCGAAGAGACCCAGCACGATGATCACCGGAATGATGGTGTAGGTCATCTCGAGAGGGATGTGGTACTGACTCTGCTTGGGGATGCGGTCGCTCTTGCGGCGGTACTTGAAGACGGCCCAGAGGATGAGGATCGTCGTCAGTCCGCCGACGATGACGGCGCCGATGGAGAAGCCCTGCCAGAGGTGATACGTCGACTGGGAACTCGTCGTGGCGCCGGGCGAAGCGCCGAACGTCGGCACGGTGCAACCGGCCAGCGCGAGGGCGGCAATGGGGAGAGCAACAATTCGTCGCACGCGGCGCCAGCGGCGTGTCCGGTTGGAGACTCCCTGTGGGGACAGGGCGGGTGGTTCCACGGAGAAAACCTTACTCATTTTTTAAGGTTGCTTGGCTCGCCGGGCTCGGTTGGCGAGCACGGTGTGACGAGGCGAACGAGCCGGCGCGATCGGTGACTACTTGTCGTCCTCGGATGACTTCGTCTCGGTGGCGTCCGTGGCCTTCGTGGTCCCCGACGCCTTGCCTTCCTTCAGACCCTTTTCGAACTCGTTCTTCGCCGAGCCGAGATTCTTGGCCAGCTTGGGGATGGCCGCGCCGCCAAAGATGAGTACGGCGACGACGATGACCACAATCAAGAGATCCGGTCCAAAAATTTCACCAAAGAACACGGTCTACTCCTCTGACGTGCGTAAAACCAAGAGTAGCCCGGTCTCGGTGAGGCTCAGCAACGCCAACGCCGCCTCTCATCAGGCTCGGCAAGAATGAGCAGGTGACCACAGCGCCCCGCGAGACGTCCCGTGACGCCCTCAGCGTCGCCTTCACGGTGGGTACCTACGGGGTAGCGTTCGGCGCCGCCGGGATTGCCGCTGGATTCTCGGTCCTTCAGACGTGCCTCTTCTCCCTCCTCACCTTCACCGGCGCCAGCCAATTCGCGGCGGTCGGGGTGATGGCGGCCGGTGGGGGCGCCGCCAGCGCCGTCGCCGCGGCGACCATGCTCGGGACGCGAAACGCGCTGTACGGACTTCAGATGGCACCCTTGGTGCGGGTCAAGGGATTTCGACGCGTGGCGGCGGCGCATCTCACCATCGACGAGTCGACGGGCGTCGCGCTCGCCCAGACGCCGCGCGGCACGAGTGCCATGCGACGGGGATTCTGGCTCACCGGCGCGGGTGTCTATCTCTTCTGGAATCTCTTCACGTTGTTCGGCGCGCTCGGTGCTCGGGCACTGGGTAGTCCGGCGTCCTGGGGTCTCGACGCGGCGGTGCCGGCGGCGTTCTTGGGTCTCCTGTGGCCGCGTCTCACGACGACTTTCCTTCGAGTGGTCGCGGCGTCGTCGATGGTCTTCGCGCTTCTCGTCACGCCCTGGCTGCCCGCGGGCCTGCCGATCATCGCGAGCGCGCTCGTCGCCGTGGTCTGTGGGTGGCGCGAGCGATGAGTTCATCGACTGCGTGGATCGTGCTGGGAGCGACGAGCGTGCTGTGCTTCGGGGTAAAACTCCTCGGCTACTACATCCCCGAGGCGTGGCTCGCGCGTCCGCGCCTCCAGCGCGTGAACGCCCTCGTGCCGATCTCGCTCCTGAGCGCCCTCGTCATGGCGGAGGGCCTCGTCGTGAAGACCCACGTCGTGATCGACCATCGACTGGCCGGTCTCGCGGTCGCCCTCGCGGCACTCTTCGCGAAGGCGCCGTTTCCCGTCGTCGTGGCGTCCGCGGCGATCACGTCAGCCTTGGTGTACCACCTGCACTAACCAGCGAGCGCAACACCCAAGACCATGGCGGCGATCGTGCCGAGCATGCCGACGCCCGCGAAGATGCCTTTTGCCTTGGGTGAAGCTGCCCTCGTGTGCAAGAACGCGCCGAGCCCCGCGATGATCACGCAGAACATCTTGATGCCGAAGACGGTGTTCCAGCTCGACGTCGCGTGTGAGCCCGTCACCGCGACGTTCCACACGCCCGTCACGATCAAGAGACCGTACGCGGGCCACGTGAACCTCGCGAAGGCCCTCGCCACTTTGCCGGGCGCGTCGTGCGAGATCCCGCGCAGGGTCACGACGAGTCCGGCGAGTACGAGTTGGCCACCCACCCAGACGCACGCCCCGAGCACGTGCAAGCTCAGGCGGACGATGGTCCAGGCGTTGGCGAGTTGCGCGTGATGGGTGACGGTGAACACGGCTCACTTACCTTGCCAGTTGGGGTCGCGCTTCTCGGCGAACGCGACGGCGCCTTCCATTGCGTCGCCGCTCAAGCCGATCATCGCGAAGGCCTCGTCGTTCACGACCCAGGCGTCGGCCTCGGTGAGCTCACCGGCTCTGCGCATCACGTCCTTGGAGGTGCGGACGGCCAACGGCGCGTTCTTCGCGATGCGCTCGGCGAGGGCGATGGCGACGTCGAGGACGACGTCGCCGTGCACGACGTGGTTCACGAGGCCGAGTTCGTAGGCGCGCGCGGCGCTGATGGGATCCGCGGTGAGCGCCATTTCGAACGCGATGGTGAGTGGCACGCGCTTGGGCAAGCGGATCAGTCCACCCGCGCCCGCGACGAGACCCCGTGAAGCCTCGGGGATGCCGAACATCGCGTGGTCCGCAGCAACCACCATGTCGCAGCTGAGCATCATCTCGAAGCCGCCCGCGAGCGCCGATCCATTCGCCGCCGCGATCAAGGGCTTGGGGAACTCTCTCTTGGTGAGGCCACCGAAGCCCTTGTCGGTGATGGGGAACTCTCCCGTGGCGAAGGCCTTCAAGTCCATGCCCGCGGAGAAAGCCTTGTCGCCCGAGCCGGTCAACACCACGACCCATACGTCATCGTCCGTTTCGCAGTCATCGAGCGCGTCGCTGAGAGCGAACGCCGTCGCGCGGTTGATGGCGTTGCGCGCTTCGGGCCGGTTGATCGTGAGTAGTTCAACGTGCCCGCGGCGTTCGCGCAGTATCTCATCGGCCATGGGAGCTCCTTCGAAAGGCCCTCGCGGGCTTCGACCGAGACGCTAGTTGACCTCAGCCTTTCTCGTGCGTGCGAAACTGACCTCGTGAATTCGCGAGCTCGACTCTTCGTAACGCTCGAGGGCTACTCGGTCGAGGGCGGCTTCGATCGTCCCGGCGGTCCGATGACCTGTTACGCGCCGACGATCGGACTGAGTCGTCACGTGGGTCCGGGGGTCGCGGACGACCTCTGGCGCCAGTACGAGAACGTCTTGGACTTCGTCCCGGCGTTGGGGTTCGCGGGCGTGCGGCTCAGTGTCGAATGGGCGCGTCTTGAGCCGCGTCAAGGACAGCACGACGACGAGGCACTCCGTCGGTACCTCGACGTGATTCGATACGCCCGCTCACTTGGACTGGACGTGACGATCGCGCTCGTCGACGCGGTGTGGCCCTCGTGGACCGGACAAGAAGCGTGGCTCCTGCCGTGGGTGGTTCCCCACGTGCTCGCGCACGCGAGGCGGGTCGTCGAAGCGTTGAGGGACGACCTCACCGGCGTCGTCGCGTTCACGCAACCTCAAGAACTCGTCATGCGGGGATTCCTTGCCGGCATGGCGCCGCCGTGGCGCAAGGGAGCTTTCAGCGACGCACGCTTCGCCAACGCCCAGATCGAAGGGATCGTCAGTGCTCTCGGCGCGGACGAGATCGTCGGACCACTACTCGTGCGCTCGAGTGCCGTCACGACGCTCGACGTCGCACCCGAAGCGTTCGCGGAAGCGCGACGCACCCTCGACGTCGACGAGATCTACGTTCGATCCCTTCTTCGTGGCAGCGGCCCGACGAGCTCGGGCGCGGGACTGCTCGCGTTGCACGGCGACGAGTGGCGCGTCAACGCACCAGAGGAACTACTCGACGCCCTTCGCTGACTCACCGCCGGGGTGCTCTTCGTTCCACTCCTGCTCCTCGTGGGCCTCGCGGCGTTTCTTGAGGTAGTGCAGCCCGACGACCACTGCGACGACGAGCACGAGCACGGCGATGCCGGCCCAACCCGACCACTTCTGGATGGTCCCGAGGGCGTGGCCCGCGAAGTAACCGAGCAACGTGTAGCCCACGCCCCATAGCAGGGCGCCCGCGGCGTTGGCCGCGAGAAAGCGCCGGTACTTCAAGCGGCTCATTCCCGCGAGCCCCGGCATCACCGCGCGAAGGAACGCCGTGAAACGTCCCACGAAGACGTAGGTGGCGCCACGACGACGCAAGCCTTCGAGCGCTCGTTCGAGGGCGTCGTGTCGCTTTCGAAGGATGGGGAGTTCAATGAGACGATGACCATAGCGCTTGCCGATTTCGAAGCCGAGGGAGTCGCCGACGACGGCGGCAACGACGACCAAGATCGCGACGGTCACCACGTTGACGCGGCCCTGACTCGCGACGACGCCCGCCACGATCACCGACGTCTCGCCAGGTAAGACGAAGCCGATGAACAGCGCGGCCTCACCAAACACGAGCAGAGCGACGAGCACGTAGACGATCACCGGCGAGACACTGTGCAACTTCTCGGTCAAGAACGAGACGATGGACGCGTTCAACATCTCTCCATTGTGGTTGATAAATCTTGAGTAAATGTCGTCCGCTGCCGGACAAACAGCGAAATTGCTGTGGCACCATTGTGTCGTGCCACAACCACCGCGTGCCAAGGGGCACGATCTCTCGCCGCGTTCGCAACTGCTACGACCTCCGGTTGGGGCCAAAGCGCTGAGCGCGTGGTCGTTGTTGCCCTTGCGCGTCTTCCTTGGCGCGACCTTCACGTACGCGGGACTCCAGAAGCTAGCGAATCCCAATTTCTTCGACGCGAAGAGCCCTATCTCTATTCAGTCCCAGTTGATCGCGGCGGCGCGCACGAGTCCCATCCACGCACTGTTGAGCCATCTCGGAAGTGTCGCGGTGCCGATCGGCGTCTTGATCGCAGTAGGCGAGCTCGCCATTGGCCTGGGCACGTTGGCGGGTCTTTTCACTCGAGTGGCCGCGGCGGCGGGTCTGTTGCTGTCGCTCTCGCTGTTCTTGACGGTGAGCTTTCACGCGTCACCTTTCTTCACCGGCGCGGACATCGTGTTCCTCTTCGCCTGGACGCCCTTCATCGTGGCGGGCGGAGGATCGCAACTGTCGATGGACGCCTGGATAAAGGAACGTGTCGCGAAAGAACACCAACGACCGTCGCCCGTGCTCGTGCCCATCTCCTTCGCGACGGTGCAGCGACTTTGCGGACACTTCGATCACGGCAACTGCACCGCTCGAAAGGGGCAACCTTGCGACGCGGCGGCCTGTCCGGTGTTGTTGAATGAAGAGCAGCGACCGCCCACTGCCGTCGTGGCGAACGCGGCCGATCGGCGCGCCGTCGTGCTCGGGGGCGCACTGGCCGCCGCTGTAGGGACGTCGGTCATCATCTCGGGTGCGGCCACGGCTGTCGCGGGGCGGCTCATCGACGCGGCGCCGAAACCCAAGGGCCAAGGGACGCAACTCGCCCCGCCGACGACGTCACCCACGACCGCGCCGACGACGACGTCTCCGGGGCCAACGACGACGTCACCGGGGCCAACGACGACGACGACCGCGCCGGGGTCGGCGCAGGGCCAGCTTCTCGGTGCGGCGAGCCAAGTGCCGAAGAACCAAGCCGCGAGCTTCACGATTCCCTCAAATGGTGATCCCGGCATCGTGATTCACACCGACGCGGGAGAGTTCGTTGGCTACGACGCGGTCTGTCCGCACACGGGTTGCACGGTGGGCTACTCCAACACGGCCCAGATCATCGTGTGCCCTTGTCACGGCTCTGAGTTCCAGGTGAGTAACGGCGACGTGATCGTTGGACCGGCTCCTCACGGACTGACGAAGCTGAAGATTGTCGAAGGGGCCAACGGTAACCTCTACCTGCAATGAGTGATCAACCCCTGCGCGTCCTCGTCATAGAAGACGACTTTGACCTGGCGAGCGCGGTAGCGGGCCTTTTGGTCGACGAAGGCTTCGCCGTCGTGCAGCGTCACGACGGCGAGACCGGCTTCGACGAAGCGCTGAGCGGCGGCTACGACGTCATCGTGCTCGACATCATGCTGCCTCGACGAAGCGGCTTTCGCGTCTGCCAGGATCTGCGCGCGGCGGGACTGCAGACGCCGCTCTTGATGCTGACGGCCAAAGAGGGGGACTGGGACGAGGTCGAAGGACTGGACGTCGGGGCCGACGATTTCTTGCGAAAACCCTTTGAGCGCGCCGTTTTCATGGCCCGGATTCACGCACTCCTTCGCCGTCAAGATCGCGGCCGACCTCAAGTGCTCACGCTCGGCGCGGTCGCCTTGGATCCCATGAGCCGTCACGTGACGTCGCAGGGTCAGACCGTGACGCTGACGCCGCGAGAGTTCTCCCTCTTGGAGTTCTTTATGAGTCGCTCGAAGGTCACCCACACCAAACTGGAGATCCTGAACTCGGTGTGGGGCAGTGACTTCGACGGCGATCCGAACATCGTCGAGGTCTACGTGGGCTACCTCCGACGAAAGATCGACGTGATGGATGAGCCGTCGATCATCCACACGGTGCGCGGTGTCGGTTACTGCGCGCGTGACGCGTGATGGCCCAAGGCCGTCAACTCTCCATTCGGGCGCGATTAACGCTCATCTTCGTCATCGCTATCACCATCATCTTGACCTTCACCGGAGTCGCACTCGTCAACCTCGTGCATCGCTCACTGCTCAAACAAGCGTCCAATCAGATCGACTCGGTGATGGAACAGACGCAACAACGTCTCGCGACGGCGGACGTCTCGTCGCCACGGGTCATCAGTCTCGCCCCCGTGGGTGACGTCGTGGTGCAGGTCACCAACTACAGCGACACTCGGGTGCTGGCAGCGAGCTCAGCGATCCAAAACGCGCCAGTTCTCGCTCGACCCATCACCGACGGCTTCGTGCCGAGCGGACTCACCTTCCAATTCATCCGTGACCGAGCTACTCAGGCCACGCTCTCCGAATTGAGTTCGGGTGAGGTGTCCACGATCTCGACGACGCGCGGACCAGCGCTCGTGTTTGGCTTCGTCTACGGAGGGGCGATCGAGCACAGCGTTCGGGTGCTCCTAGTCAGCCTCTTGATCTCCTTCCCGTTGTTGCTCTTGATGTCCGGCGGTCTCATCTGGCTCGGCATTGGCCTCGCGCTCGCGCCCGTCGAATCCATTCGGCGTCGCGTCGACGCGATCGCGGCGGAGGACCTCACTGAACGTGTGCCGGTGACGGGTGGCGACGACGAGATCGCGCGCATGGCGCGCACCGTGAACGCCATGTTGGACCGCCTCGAGTCGGCGTCGAAGTTCCAACAGGAGTTCGTCTCAAACGCCAGCCACGAGCTCCGGAGCCCCCTGACGACGTTGCTCGCCACGACCGAACGGGCGACGAGCGATCCCACCAACGCCAACTGGACAGAGGTCGCCGACGTCATCATGCGTGAAGGTCGCAGACTCGACGGCATCATCGGGGACCTGTTTTGGTTGGCTCGCCACGACGAGGACCACATACTCAGCGAACGAGCGGACGTCGACTTCGACGATCTGCTCTACGAAGAAGCGACACGAGTTCGCTCCATGAGCGATCTCGTCGTGGACACGTCGGCCGTCCAACCCACGCGGGTCGTCGGCGACCCGGCGATGTTGAAGCGAATGATTCGCAACGTCGTTGACAACGCCATGCGTTACGCGCAACACGAACTGCGCTTCGCCGCGCACTTCGACGGCGACGAGGCGGTCGTCGTCGTGAGCGACGACGGTGAAGGCATCGACGTGGATGAGAGCGCGCGCTTCTTCGAGCGGTTCACTCGCGCCGACTCGGCGCGCAGTCGCCAGTCCGGCGGCACGGGACTCGGGCTCGCCATCGTCACCGAGATCGTCATTCGCCACGGGGGATCGGCCCGGTTCTTGACGGTGGACAGCGGATCGGCCATAGAGCTGCGTGTTCGCAGTGACGGTCAGCGTCTCACCCCGTAGGTTCCGATTGGTCGGGAGCGGCCTAGAGTCATCCCTATGAGGGCCGACGAACTAGCGACGCTGACCGCTGATCCCATCCAAACGCTCGGCATGAGTTTCTACTTCGATCCACTGACGGGCGAACGCGCAAAAGAACACGGGCTCAACATCTTCGAGTACTACGGACTCGGTCGCGCCGGCACGTTGGGCGACGTCGACACGGCCACCGTCTTCGAGGCCTTCACGTTCTTCAACCAGTCGACGATCGACTTTCTCTGGACGAGAGCGAAGTCCAAGGCGGACCCCGTGGCGACGGCCGCCGACTACGTCCTCGCGGCGTACGCGTTCGCCGACCGGACCTTCGGTGGCGTCGACTTGACGGTGCTCAACGACTTCGCGTCCGCTGCGCGAAAGGTCGTCGACGCCCAGCCGAGCGGCGTGTGCCCACTCGTGGACGGGTATAAGAAGTACCCCGCGCCAGCCAACCCGGTCCACGCCGCGTACCTCGGCACGATCTTCCTACGAGAACTCCGTGGTGGCGTACACATTCACGCGGTGAGCGAGGTCGGACTGACGCCACTCGTCGCGTGCTACCTGCAAGACCCCGGTGTCTTCACGTTGCACGGCTACCAGGCCGACGAAACGCCCGAGATCACCGAGGAGCTGGCCGCCAAGAAGCGAGAGGCCGAAGAGTTGACGAGTGCCGCGATGCAGAGGTGTTTCGACGTGCTCAGTGACGTCGAGCGCGAGGCGCTCGCCGCGGGTACGCGCGCGATGTTCGCGGCTCTTCACGACCCGGTACCCGTTACTCGGTAGTTCCATGGCCCACCGACACGCGCTTTCCACCACGCGCGATCGACTGTTGACCGTTCTGATCACGGGCGCGGTCCTCGAAGTCCTCTGGACGGTGTACCTCGGGTGGCGCCTTCCGCGCCATCACGTCGCGTACCACTGGGACGTCGCGTGGGTCGGACTCGACGTGGCTGAGATCCTCATGCTCGTGGGTGCCGCATGGGCCGCGTGGCGTCGTCGCGCGGTGCTCATCTTGTTCTCCATCGCGTCGGCGACCTTGTTGTTGCTCGACGCGTGGTTCGACGTCACGACGACTGGCCGCAAAGGCTTCGGGGAAAGTCTCACGCTCGCCATCGTCGTCGAGGTTCCGTCCGCGCTGGCGCTGCTCTGGGTCGCTCGTAGGGCGGCGCACGTGCTGCTCACGACGCAACTCGATCGTGGCCACCTCGCCGACGTACCTTTGCGAGAGATTCCGTTGACGCCGACACTCGACGACTAGTAGTGCACGCCCTCGAGCTCGAGGAGGAACCGCTTCACCTCGTCGCCACCGCCGTAACCACCGATGCCCGTCGAGGAGACCACGCGGTGACAGGGGACGACGACGGGCCACGGGTTCGCGTGATTCGCGTTACCCACCGCGCGTGACGCGAGTGGTCGATCGACGCTCACGGCGACGTCGCCGTAGGTACGAACCTCGCCGTAGGGAATCTCCGTGAGCGCGTCCCAGACGTCGTGTTGAAAGTCCGTCGCGTCAACCGGAGCTAACGAGATATCGAAGTCGCGTCGCGTGCCGTTGAAGTACTCCGCGAGTTGCTGGGCGGCTCGCGCGACGGCTCGAGGCGGCGTTCCCGACGACGCGCGGTGACGTTGATTCGGCAGGTAGATGGCCGTGATCGTTTCATCGGTTCCCTCGACGCCGAAAGGACCGACTGGTGAAGAGACGTTGGCGATGAAAGTTTCCATGGTGACGTTCTAGTTCGCGGGTGTACGGTCTCGACGGTGGAGTCACTGACGGTTGAAAACCAAGGCGTGCGGTTGCGCGTGAACCTCGAGGGCGAAGGTCCGACGGTCGTGTTGCTGCACGGTTGGCCCGACACCTCGGCGCTCTGGGACGACGTCGCGCCTGAACTGTTGAGTGCCGGCTACCGCGTCGCGACGCCCGATCTTCGCGGCTGCGGACGCAGCGACAAGCCGGTTGACCTCGCGAGCTACAAGATGCACCATCTCGTAGGTGACGTCGCGACGATCATCAAAGCACTCGGCGACGAGAAGGTGACGCTGCTCGGTCACGACTGGGGCGCGAACCTCGCGTGGGCGGTCGCGGCGTATCACCCGGAACTCGTGGAACGACTCTGCGTCGTATCGGTGGGCCATCCCACCGCGTTCTGCTCCGCAGGAATCGAACAACAGGTGAAGAGTTGGTACACGCTGCTCTTCTACGTCGAAGGTCTCGGTGAGGCGTTCCTCAGGAAGAACGACTACGAGGTGATGCGACGATGGCTCGGTCATCCACGCGCCGAGGACGTCATACACGAACTCGAACGCGACGGACAGATGACGACACACCTCATGTGGTACCGCGCGAACCTCGCGCCCGACGCCTTCATCGCGGCTCCGCCGACGTTGCCGCCCATCGAGGTTCCCGTGCTCGGTCTCTGGTCGAGCGGCGACTTCGCGTTGAGCGAGCGCCAGATGACCGACTCCGCGTCGTACTGCACGAAGGGCTTCACCTACGTTCGCTTCGACGGTCAGGGACACTGGTTGCCACTCGAAGCGCCTCGTGAACTATCCCACGAGGTCGTCGATTTTTGTTCAGCGTCTCGTTGAAGCCGTCGAGTCCGAGTGACGAGGCTGGTAGAACAATGGAGTGAAAATTGCGCTCTACAAAGAGTCGCGCAAGGGTGAAACCCGAGTTGCGCTGACGCCCGTCGCGGTGAAGACCCTCGTCGGTGATGGCTGGCAGGTCGAGGTGGAGCGCGACGCCGGGGAACTCGCGCACTTCAGCAACGAGAGCTACGAGGCGAGTGGGGCCACGATCGTGGACGTCGCGTCGGGGGACGTGAACCTGCGCGTCAACGGGCCGACCGCTGAAGAAGCGTCGCGCCTCGCCGAGGGATCGCTGCACCTCTCTTTCCTCTCGCCTCTCTTGCAACTCGACGTCGTGAAGGTCTTGAACGACCGCAAAATCACCGTCCTCTCCTTCGACCTCTTACCGCGCATCTCGCGCGCGCAGTACATGGACGCCCTCTCGTCGCAGGCAACGGTCTCTGGGTACCGCGCAGCACTCGCCGGTGCCACGTACCTCGACCGTTTCTTCCCGTTGCTCACCACTGCAGCCGGCACGATTCGTCCGGCGAAGGTGCTCGTCATGGGCGTCGGCGTGGCCGGTTTGCAGGCGATCGCCACGACGAAACGCCTCGGCGCGAAGGTGCGCGCCTACGACGTGCGCTCCGCCGCGAAGGAAGAGGCCGAGTCCGCGGGCGCGACCTTCGTGCAACTCGGTGTCACCGCCGACGCGGCTGGTGGTTACGCGCGCGAACTCACCGACGACGAGCGCCAACAGCAACAGGCGGCACTCCTCAGTGAAGTCGCCGGCTCAGACGTCGTCATCACGACGGCGGCGGTGCCCGGACGAAAGTCACCGATTCTCGTGACGACCGCGATGGTCGAAGCGATGGCCGAGGGTTCGCTCATCATCGACATGGCGGCCGACGGCGGCGGTAACTGTGAACTGACGAAGGTGGGCGAGGTCATCGAGCACCAGGGAGTGCGCGTCGTGGGTCTCGCGAATCCGCCCTCGGAGATGGGGACGGACGCGAGCTTCCTCTACGCGAACAACGTGCTCAAGTTGCTTGGACTCTTCGGTTCAAAGGGCGAGCTGAACCCGGACTGGAACGACGAGGTCGTCATCGGCGTCACCGTCACGAGAAACGGTGACGTGAATCACGCACCCACTGCAGAAGCCCTTTGCGTCGCGCACGTGGCGATCACGCCGGAAGTTAAGGAGACCCCATGAGCAACCTCTTGCTGCAGTACGCCACCGTCTTGGTGCTGAGCGCCTTCGTCGGCACGGAGATCATCGCGAAGGTGCCGAGCATCTTGCACACGCCCCTCATGAGCGGCTCCAACGCCATCCACGGCGTCATCATCGTCGGTTCGATGCTGATCCTCGGTTCGGCCAACACGAACTTGGAAGAGGTCTTAGGTTTCCTCGCGGTGATACTCGCGACGCTCAACGTCGTGGGCGGCTTCGTCGTCACCGACCGCATGCTCGAGATGTTCAAGGGCCGCAAGCCCCAGCCCAAGAAGAAGTCCGACGAGGTCGCTTCATGAGTCGTGGGACCCTGATTGACCTGATCTACCTGTTTTCCGCCACGACGTTCTTGGTGGCACTGAAGGGGCTCGGCAGTCCCAAGCGCGCTCGCCTCGGCAACGCGGTCGCGGCCTTCGGGATGCTTGTCGCGATCGTCGCGACGTTCTTCAAGTTCGTCGATGGCCACCCGTTGCACCACGTGTGGCTCATCTTGCTCGCGATGTTCATCGGCGTCATCATCGCGGTGCCCACGGCACGCCTCGTGGAGATGACGGCGATGCCGCAGTTGGTGGCGATCTTCAACGGCGTCGGCGGTGGTGCGGCGTCACTGGTGTCGATCACTGAGTTCGTGCATATCAAGTCAACGAACCCTGCGACCTACGTGACGTTGGAGGTCCTCCTTGGCGTCCTCATCGGAACCGTGTCGTTCGCCGGTTCGGCGATCGCCTTCGCCAAGTTGCAAGAGCTCATGACCGGTCGTCCCGTCACGTACCCTGGTCAACAGATCATCAACGCCATCGTGGGCGTCGGCGCGCTCGCGCTGATCGTGATCATCTTGGTTCAGGGTTCGACGGCACTGCTGTGGGTCCTCTTGATCGTGGCGTTCGTTCTCGGCGTCGCCTTCGTGTTGCCGATCGGTGGCGCGGACGTGCCCGTCCTGATCTCCCTCCTCAACGCCTTCACCGGACTCGCCGTGGCGGCGTCGGGCTTCACGCTCGGCTCGAACCTGCTCATCGTGGCCGGCACCCTCGTCGGCGCCTCGGGTATCTTGCTCACGCGTCTCATGAGTAAGGCAATGGGTCGGAGTCTCTCGAACGTGCTCTTCTCGGCCTTCGGTTCGAACATCACGGCGACAGGTGCCAGCGGCGTCGAAGGGCGAAGCGTTCGTTCGGGCTCGCCCGAGGACATCGGCGTGCTCCTCGGTTTCGCCAGCAAGGTCGTGATCATCCCCGGCTACGGTCTCGCCGTCGCCCAGGCACAGCACGTGCTCCAAGAGCTCGCCCAAGTACTCGAAGACCGGGGCATCGACGTCTTCTACGCCATCCACCCGGTGGCCGGACGCATGCCCGGGCACATGAACGTGCTCCTCGCCGAGGCGAACGTGCCCTATGAGGACCTCCTCGAGATGGACGAGGCGAACTCGGAGCTCGCGACGGCCGACGTGGCGCTCGTTGTCGGCGCGAACGACACCGTGAACCCGGCGGCGACCAGTGATCCCGGCTCGCCGATCTACGGCATGCCGATCATCCACGCCGATCTCGCGGAGAACGTGATCTTCTTGAAGCGCTCGATGCGACCGGGATTCGCCGGCATCGACAACGAGTTGCTCTACAACCCGAAGACGCTCCTCGTCTTCGGTGACGCGAAGGACACGCTCACGAAAGTCGTCGCCGTCGTCAAGGCCTCGTAGTTTCGTTACGACGTGCTCAAGCGTCGAGGCGCCCGAGCTCTTTCAGTTGGTCTTCGCTCAGCACCGTGACGGCCGCCACGTTGGCGCGGATCTGCTCGGCGGTGCTCGCTCCCGCGATGACCGACGAGACGCGAGGGTGACTTAGCAACCAGGAAAAGGCCAGCGAGAGTATGGGCACGTCGACGTCGTGGGCGTAGGTCAGTAATTCGCCGACGCGCTGTTGGAACTCGTCGCTCAGCCAGTGCGCGCTTCGTTCGGGCGCCATGAGCGCGAGGCGCGTGCCTTCGGGCAGCGGCTCACCGGGGCGCACCTTGCCAGTCAGCAATCCGTTCGCGAGGGGGTAGAAGGGCAAGAAGCCGAGCCCCAACTCGTCGCACGCGTCGAGCACGCCGTCGCGCTCGGGACTGCGGTCGAGCAACGAGTACTGGTTCTGCACCGAGACGAACGCCGGTCCGTCACCAGCCGCCTCCTTCGCTTCGCGAAGTTGAGCAACGTTGAAGTTGGAGCAACCGATCTCGCGCACCTTGCCGGCTTCGACGAGACCGCGTAGCGCGCCGAGCGTGTCCGCGATCGGCACGGTGTCGTCGGGGTAGTGCAACTGGTAGAGGTCGATGTAGTCGGTGCCGAGACGTCGCAGGGAGTCCTCGCAGGCCGCGCGCACGTAGTCGGGGCTCGCGCCCACGTGCGTGTCGTCGATGGGCATGCCGAACTTCGTCGCGATCACGACGTCCGCGCGTCGGGTGCCGAGGGCCCTGCCGAGGAAGACCTCTGACTTCGTCGCTCCGTAGATGTCGGCGGTGTCGAAGAAGTTGACGCCCGCGTCGAGCGCGCCGTTGACGACACTGGTCGCCCCTTCTTGATCGAGGCGAGCACCGAAGTTGTTGCAGCCGAGACCGACTTCTGAGACTCGAAGAGAACCGAGTGAGCGCTGTTGCATAACCGTCCTTTGTCACGAATGAGCATAGGCACGACGGTGTTGGCGGGTGTCGCGAGGAGGGCGCTCAACTACGATGAGTGAAAAGGAGGGCACGTGAAAGTAACGGTTGATTACGATCTTTGTACGTCCAACGCGGTCTGCATGGGCATCGCCCCCGAGGTGTTCGAAGTGCGCGACGACGGTTTCATGTACGTGCTGAACGAGAATCCGGGACCTGAGTTCGACGAGCGTCTTCGCCAGGCCGTCGCCGGCTGTCCCAACGGCGCCATCTCGATTGAGGAGTAGCTCATGAGCGGTCCTCGGGTGCGTTTCGCGCCGTCGCCCACGGGCTACTTCCACGTCGGTTCCGCGCGCTCGGCGCTCTTCAACTGGTTCGTCGCGCGTCAAGACCCCGAGGGCGTCTTCATCCTCCGTATTGAAGACACTGACGCCGAGCGCAATCGCGAGGAGTGGGTCGAGGGTATTTACTCGGCGATGAACTGGCTGGGCCTCACCCTCGACGAGGGTCCCTTCCGCCAAAGCGACAACTTCGCCGCGCACGACAGTGCCGCGCAACTGCTTCGCCGCTCCGGCTATCTCTACTACTGCGACTGCACGTTCGCCGAGCTCGAAGCGCGAAAGGGCCCAGGCGCCACGCCGGGATACGACGGTTTTTGTCGCGAGCGGGGCTTGGAGCGCGGACCCACGACGGCGCTTCGTTTTCGCACGCCCCGTGAGGGCGTGACGATCGTGCGTGACCTCATCCGAGGCGACGTCGAGTTCCTCAACCACCTGATCGACGACTTCATCGTCGTGAAATCTTCCGGTGTTGTCCTCTACGCACTCGCCAACGTCACCGACGACCGACACGACCGCATCACCCACGTCATCCGCGGCGAGGAGCACCTCGCGAACGCGCCCAAGCAGATGATGCTGTGGGAGGCCCTCAACGCGGCGACCGGCGACGAGGTACCGCTCGCGTTCTACGCGCACCTGCCGCTGCTCGTGAACGAACAACGACAGAAGCTCTCGAAGCGAAAGGACCCCGTCGCCACCGAGTCCTACCGCGACCAGGGATACCTCCCCGAGGCTTTCGTGAACTACTTGGCGCTACTCGGCTGGAGTCCGCGCGGTGACGAAGAGATCGTGCCGCTCGCCACGCTCATCGAACAGTTCCGATTGAGCGACGTATCGCACTCACCGGCGTTCTTCGACGTGAAGAAGCTGACGCACATGAACGGCGAGTACCTGCGAGCGCTCAGCCTCAACGACTTCATTGAACGCAGCACTCCCTGGGTGGCGCCGTGGACGAGCGCGTGGCGTCCGAGCGACCGCGAACCGCCGTGGGGTGAGGACCAGTTCAACCCCCACCTGTACGCGCTCGTCGCGCACTTGGTGCAAGAGCGCGTCGCGACCTTCGGCGAGATCCCCTCGATGGTGGCGTTCTTCTTCCTCGACGAGCCACTGATGGACGAGGCGAGTTTCACGAAGGTCATCGTCAACGATCCGCTGGGCCGTGAACTGCTCGCGGCTGCGGTGCAGCGGTTCGAACGGCTCGGGTCGTGGGACGCCGCGAGCCTGCACGAGGTGACGCTGGCACTGGGCGAAGAGCTTGGCCTCGCCCTGCGAAAGTCACAGGCGCCGATTCGATGCGCGGTGACCGGAAGCCTGGTCGGACCACCACTCTTCGAATCGCTGGAACTGCTCGGTCGTGAGAAGTCCGTTGGACGCCTTCGCGCGGCGTTGAGGCGCGAGTGATCTTTGGTCCGATCAAGTTGGTGCTGCGACTCGCGAGCCTCTTCTTGACTGTGCTCGTTCTCTACTTCGCGGTGACCTTCGTGCAAATCTGGTGGCGCGGCCACGAACACTCGACGTCCTCGGCGCAGGCGATCCTCGTCTTCGGGACCACGGAGGATAACGGGACGCCGTCGCCGGAGTTGAAGGCTCGGCTCGATCAGGCACTCACGCTGTACCACGAGGGCCGAGCGCCGTGGATCGTGGTCACTGGCGGCAACATTCCCGGTGACGTGTACACCGAAGCGGGCGTGTCGGCGACGTACCTCGAGGACCACGGCGTCACCACGTCGCGCGTCTTGCAGGGTGCAGGGAACGACACGTGGCAGAACGTCCAGTCGGTGATCAAGAAGTTGAAGCGACACCACATCACGACGGTGATCACCGTGACCGATCCCTTCCACGAGTTTCGCGCGATGGCGATCGCCTCAGCGCAGGGTCTCAAGCCCTACCCCTCACCCGTTCGCGACTCACCCACGATCAAACATCAGCTGTGGCGCTACTACCTCAAAGAGACCCTCGAAGTCGGCGTGGGGCGCGTCGTGGGCTTTGGTCGACTCAGTTCGTGGACGACGACGGCGGTCAAGATCCACGTGCCCAAGGTCCATCTGCCGAAGATCAAACTCCCGTCTGGCAACTGAGAAGGGGACTCCGATAAGATTGCGCAGCCCTTCGGGGGTGGTGTAATTGGCAACACAACTGGTTCTGGTCCAGTTATTCAGGGTTCGAGTCCTTGCCCCCGAGCGAATGAGTCAGCGGTCACGTTGGTTTCTTTCATGGTCCCATCGTCTAGTGGCCTAGGACATCACCCTCTCAAGGTGGAGGCACGGGTTCGAATCCCGTTGGGACTGCCATTGAAGTACCTGGTCGTGAGGCTTGAAAGGCCTCGCGGCTAGGAGTTGCCCGCTCGTCCTGTCCGCAGTTTGTCCGCAGCTTCAGCGAACTCAATGATCGGCGCGGACTCAGCGAGGGTCGCTAATGCGTCCGCAAGAACCCTGTCGCGGTCCTCTGTGGCGTGCTGGTAGCGAAGGGCCGCAACGGGTGATTTGTGCCCGGCACGGCGCATCAGCTCGGCCGTGCTTGCCCCGGTGGCCGCTGCCCAGGTCAGCCCGGAGTGGCGTAGGTCGTGAAAATGGAGATCCGGACGACCAATCGCCAGGCGTGCCGACGACCACACCCTGGTGAGCGAACTGGGGTAGGTGGGCGCGCCGTTGTCGCCGGGGAAAAGCCACGCGCCGGCGTCGCGGTCGACGTGGCTCGACAGATGATGCTCGAGGGCCTCGTTGATATTCGGCGGGATTGCGATCGTGCGCCGGCCCGCCTTCGTCTTTGGTGGCCCGACCAGCGCCTTACCAGCTACTGCCGTCCACGTCCTTTCGACTCGAATCGTTCCGTGGAGTGGATCCACGTCTCGGCGCTGAAGGCCGAGGATTTCGCCACGTCTCAACTGACACCACGTCGCCAACATCAGCGCCAGGCGCCACTTGTCGGGGACCGCCTCAGTTGCCGCAGAGAGCTCCGCCAGCGAAGCGGTCGGCCTCTCGGCCGGATGCTCTTCGCTGGCTCCTACGACTCGACACGGTGAGCGCGCAATGACTTCATCGGCGATCGCCGTATTGCAAATCGCGGATAGCAAGCGGTACGCGCCGGCTGCGGTCGAAGAGTGTCTCTGAGACAAGTTCGCGTTCCATCGACGCACCTTCGCGGGCTTCAGGTTTGCCATCGTGTCGGCGCCGAGCTCGGGGATGATGTGCAGGTCGAGGAGCCCTCGATACTTCGCAACAGTCGATGCCCTCAGATCCGAGCGGCCGTTCAGCCACTCGTTAGCGAAGTCCTTCAACGTGATCGCCCCGGCGATTGGATCGACCCACGCACCACGAACCATGTCAGCGCCATTGGTGACGAGCCACGCTTCCGCGTCAACCTTGCGGTCGAATCGCTGCGTCCGCTCTTTGCCGTCAGGTCCGCGAAATCTGGCTTGATATCTGCCGTTGCGCGACTGAATGTGAGCCATTACCCATCAGCCCTTTTGGCGCGGTTTTGACCGCCGGAGGGCTGATTTTCTTGGTTATCGGGGTGTGCGTCAATGATCGACCGTCTCGCCTCGTCGACGGCGTACGTAAATCGCAGGTACTCAATGACCTTGTCAAAAGTCACGTCCTCGTTCTCTAGAACGTCGTGAATTGCACTGATCACCGGTGTGAGATATTCCTGCCCTAGGGCCATGAGCTTCGCGAGCTGCGTGCCGGACGGGTCAGAGTCGGCCGGTCGATTTTCTCGGCGAAACGTTCGAAAGGTCGGGTCGCGACGAGACTCGTCATCGTCAAACAACGGTCGTTCGCCAGTCACCCAATTCCATGCTCGCCGGCGAGGAACATTGACCGTTGGCGTGAGCGAAATCAGTTCATCATCCGCCGCGGGGTCGAGAAGGATTCGGTTTGGCACGACGCGAAGGACAATCGCGAGGGCAACTAAATCGTCGACGTTTACGCGTCGTGCACCCGTCTCGATCTTCGTGATCCCCGACGGAAGAATCGGCTGCCCAATTTGGCCGAGACGGTGGGAGAGTTCGCGCACCGTCATTCCCCCGCGCAAGGTCCGGATATTTTGTCCAACTCGAACGCCCGTTGGACCATTCCCCCGAATGTTTGCTTGGTTTGTTTCCACTATGTGAAGTTAGCGAATGACTTGCAAACAGTCAATACGGCTGATACCTTGTTTCCAAATAACGCGAATTAGGAAAATGGAAACAAGTGGAAAACGCCCTTCTCAGCCCCGACCAACTCGCCGAATACCTCGGCGTCCCGGTGTCGAGCGTATATAGGTGGAACTACATCAAGTCCGGCCCAACCGCCATGAAGGTCGGCCGGCACGTCAGGTATCGCAAGTCCGACGTTGAAGCTTGGCTCACCGCCCAGGAAATCGCCTCGTGAGCCAAGCTGCCTTCATTGTCAAGGAGAGTCATCGCGACAATTACGCGATGATCCTGAACGCCACGATCTGCGACAAACGCCTGTCCTACAAGGCCCGTGGGCTCCATCACTACCTTCTCTCAAAGCCGACGAACTGGCGAGCGGTCCTCGCGGACCTCATCAATCAATCAGATCTCGACGGCAAGGACTCGGTGACAGCAGGGCTCTCAGAGCTTGAGACCCTCGGTTATCTGCGGCGCGTCGAACGGCCAAAAGTCGATGGTAGGTACTCAGGATTTGACATCTATGTGTACGAAACTCCCATTTCACCTGATGGGACCGGGGAGGATAATCCGCAACGGTTCGGACCAGGGGAAACAGGCAACTCTCCTGATGAAACCGAGGAGGGTTTTCCGGCGCCGGTTGAGCCGGTACCGGATAATCCGCTCCTACAAAAGAAAGAAGAACAAAAGACAGATTTAGAAAAAAAAGAGATCAACGATTCAATTTCTGATTCTGAGCCAGTTGATCTCGAAGCGATCCGTCGCCGTAATGACGAGATATTCAATCGAGTGAGGGCCTAGTGACCTCTTCGATCCACGCCGTCTCTCTGAAGCGAGCTGCCCTCAATCGCAAGCGCGCCAAATTCGTTCGCCTGGTCTTGGCAGAAGTTCCCTACTGCGAAGCACGACTCGCGAACTGCACGCGTCGCTCGACTGACGTGCACGAAATTCTGACGCGAGCTCGTGGGGGATCGGTCATCGATCGCAAGAACGTCGCCGCCCTTTGTCGCCGATGCCACGCCTTCATCACCGTGAATCCGGCGTGGTCAGCCCTTAATGGCTGGATGCTCAGCTCCTGGTCGACCGAAGCCGACGCCGAGTCAGCGCGTCTGAAGAGGCGCGAACGCCTTCTCGCCGACAAGTCGAACGACGAAGAACCCAACGGTCGAGGAGGCCTCGAAAGTGTCGCGTAACGCCGAACGAATCATCAGGGACGTACAGCGGATCAATCAGATGACCAGTGCGCTTCCGGACAAGGTGATCGTCGAGCTGGTCCGTCGTGGCGGAAAAGCCGAGTCTCCGGCGAAGTCGGGAGATCGAGTCAGCGTGGCGCGCGGGTCGTACAACGATCCAACAGGCGACGCAGTGGCGCACCGCCTCGATAGCGATCGGCTTGAAACCGACCCAGTGTTTCAGGCCGTCAAGAAGATGGCTCAGTGTTTGCGCGAAATGGCTGACCTCGCTCGACGGGTAGAGCATCACGCTCGGTTCGTCCTCGAGACAAAAGAGCGCAACAAGGAAGCCGAAATCGTCCACTGCGCGGCGTGTCTTCGCGAAGTCGCCAACACGCCGAACGATCGTCTTCGATCTGGCTACTGCCCAATGGACTACATGAGGTGGCTGCGCGCCGGCAAGCCCTACCGGCTCACCTTCGAGATCTCGATCCGAAACGCTCTCAACGAAGTGCCGGGGACTCACAGCGAGACCCCGTTGGAAAACGTCGGTTAACCGACCGATTGACTTGAGGAGGTCAAACGAAATGGGAACAAGAACACTTGACGAGGCGGCGAAATGACCGCTTTCGGATATTTGATGCTCGGCATCGTCATCGGACTCGGCGTGGCTTGCTCCGTGTGCGTCACCGGTGCCGTCACTCGACAGAGCAAAGAAGAGAAGGCCCGTAACGAGAGCTGGAAATCGATCGTCACGATGTTCGAGGACATCGAAGCAGCGC